>NZ_CAIWNH010000150.1 GCF_903913935.1 uncultured Mucilaginibacter sp. | reverse complement strand
TTTAACACAGAGAAACAGAGAAAGCGCGGAGTTCACAAAGGAATAATTTTATTTTAAAAGCTATTTGAATATATAAATAGCCAGTTAATTTTCAAAACTCAGCGAACTCTGTGTCTTCTCTGTTTCTCTGTGTTTAAATCACCTACACTGTCCGTAATAGAACCCCTATTTTAAATCCGAAATCAAAAACTCATCTACCGCCTTCACCGCGTTCGCATATCTTTCGGGCCCTGATCCGGATATCACTTTATAATTCGCGTTCAGCGCATTCAATTCTTTATACCAAACCTCCATAAAATGCTCCCGCAGAAGGGGGAAGTCACGTAAGGGATCTTCTTCCCATGGCAGGTCAATGTTTAAAAGAAGGTAAAGGTCATAGGGGCGTTTGGGCAGTTCATCCAGCACTTCCTGCGGCGATTTTCCAAAAGTATATTCACTCCATATTTTTACCGTAATAAATGTGGTGTCGCAGATCAGTAAACTGTTCGCTTGCGGCAATAATTCGTCTTCAAGCGCTACCTGCCCGTAAAACATATTAACCTCATCCTGCCATATGGGTGGCTGGGTTAACTTCTCGCAATATTTACGGGCAAATTCCGGAACCCAAACGGTATTATAATATTTTGCAAGATAAGATGACATGGTTGATTTTCCTGTCGACTCAGGGCCTACTACTGCAATTTTTAGAATTTGGGGAGACGGATTTCGCATTTAATATTAATAGTTCAATAACCGTTCCATCGTTTCCTCAAGCCTCGCTTTGGCTAAAAACTGATCCTCAAGCGCTTTATTCATAGGGATGGCAGTGTCCAGGCTGGCGCAGCGCATTACCGGCGCATCCAGGTGTTTAAAGCAATGTTCGGCAATATGAGCGGCAATTTCACCTCCGAAACCATTGGTTAAGGTATCCTCATGTAATATTAAAACCCTGCCTGTTTTTTTGGCGCTTTGCTCCACCGCTTCTTTATCCCATGGCTGAAGGCTGCGCAGGTCGATGATCTCCAGCGACAGATCTGGATGTTTGGCCGCATATTCCATCGCCCAATGCACACCTAATCCAAAAGTAATGATGCTGGCTCCCTCCCCTTCCTGTATGATCTTCGCTTTCCCTATTTCCACATAATAATCACCTTCGGGCACTTCGCCGCTGTTGCTGCGGTAAAGGTATTTATGCTCAAAGTACATTACCGGGTTGGGGTCGTCGATAGCAGCCATCAGCAGGCCTTTGGCATCATCCGGGAAGGCCGGGTAAACCACTTTCAGTCCGGGCGTTTTGGTAAACCAGGCCTCGTTGCTTTGCGAATGGAAGGGCCCGGCGCCTGTTCCGGCACCGGCCGGCATCCTGATCACCACATCAACTTCCTGCGCCCAGCGGTAATGTGTTTTGGCCAAATTGTTTACCACCTGGTTAAAACCGCTGGTAACAAAATCGGCAAATTGCATTTCCATTACCGCCTTATAGCCATTTAAAGCAAGCCCCATAGCAGCACCTACTATACCCGATTCGCAAATAGGCGTATTGCGTACCCTGTCTTTACCAAACTCTTCCACAAAACCCTGCGTTATTTTAAAAGCGCCGCCATACTCGGCAATATCCTGCCCCATGATCACCAGGTTATCAAACTTAATCATGCTCTGGCGCAGGCCATCGCTGATGGCGTCGATATAGCGCTTTTTTGTTGTGGTGCTGGAAGGTTGAAAAGTTGGAAAGTTGTGCGCCTTGTACATATCCGCAACTTCCGTTTCTACATTCGGGATGATGTCGGGTTCGCTAAAGGCTTTTTCAATTTCGGAATCTATCAGGGTCGAAAATTCAGCCCGCATCTGCGGCAGCCATTCGGGGCGTAAAATCTTTTCATCAACCAGGTATTTTTCAAAGTTGATCAGCGGGTCTTTCTCCTTCCAAAAATCAAATAAATACTGCGGTACATATTTGGTGCCCGATGCTTCCTCGTGGCCCCTCATCCTGAAGGTCATACACTCCACCAGCACGGGGCGGGGCTTTGTGCGCATGCTGGTTGCCAATTCGCTGATGGTATGGTAAACCTCCAGTAAATTATTGCCGTCAATGCGGCGGCCCTCCATGCCATAGCCAATAGCTTTATCAACCAAATGCCTGGCCTTATATTGTTCGCTTACAGGCGTGCTTAGCCCGTAACCATTGTTCTCAATCAAAAAAATCACCGGCAGGTTCCATACGGCGGCAATGTTTAACGCCTCGTGGAAATCGCCTTCGCTGGTTGCACCTTCGCCGGTAAACACCAGGGTGGCCCGGCTGCGTTTGCTCAACACATCCGCCAGCGCAATACCATCAGCCAGAGCCATTTGCGGGCCAAGGTGTGAGATCATCCCGATGATCTTATATTCCTGCGTACCGAAATGAAACGAGCGGTCACGCCCTTTGGTAAAGCCTGAAGCCTTGCCCTGCCATTGGGCCATCAGCCGCGAAAGCGGGATCTCGCGCGCAGTAAACACGCCAAGGTTGCGGTGCATCGGCAGGATATATTCATCATTGTTCATGGCAAGCGTACTGCCAATGGCGATGGCCTCCTGCCCTATCCCCGAAAACCATTTGCCAATGCGGCCCTGCCGTAAAAGAATGAGCATTTTCTCCTCGATCATTCGCGGCCACAGCAATTTCGAATAAAAATCTATCAGCTGGTTATTTGTCAGGTTTTTCCTGTCGAAAATCATCTGGCAAAACTACGGAATTGGTTTATTAGTTCAGCGGTTTGCCAGTTCATTTGTTCACTGGTTCATTTGTGAAAAGTTTAATAAAGTTGGTTTAAAAGTAAATTGTTTATCACATGCTTCATTGCTATTAAACAAAATGATAAATTGCCGATTATAATTATTCCTTGTGCTAACCGGGTAATCCGCCATGTACCAATGAACTAATGAACAAGTGAACAAATGAACAAAAAAAAGATACCCCTGATCCTGTTAATTCTTGCTGCTGCCGTGGGCATTGCGGCAACTACCCACGATTATTTCCTGCTGCCCGAAAACTTTTTTTTGCATAAGGGCGATAAACTTAACCTGCACCTGGTAGAGGGCGATCTGTTTTTGAAACAGAATGAAGTTGCCCCGCAAACGGCAAAGATCATCTCCTTTGTCCTCTATGCAGGCAAAAAGAAAACCGACCTTACCAGTTTGGCGAAAGACACTTCTATATTATTAAAGGACTACCCTATGGAAACCAGCGGGCAATCCCTGGTGTCCATAACTACCGGAGTTGATCACAGTAATTACTCCCGCGACAACTACGCTGATTTTTTAACCCAGTTGGGCAATGATAAACTAGCGGATAAAGTAAAAAACGGCACCCAGTTTCGTGTGAAGGAAAAACACGCCAGGTATATCAAAACGTTATTTTCCGTTGATGACCATGATGGCAGCGACTACGAAAAAGTACTTGGCGAACCCAGCGAAATTGTTTTAAAAGACAATCCATACAAAAAGCAATATGGCGACGATATGGTGGCCCAGCTATTATTCAGCGGCAAACCGGCAAAAGGCGAAGTGGTAGCGCTTTACATCAAATCACTTGGGGGCAATGTTTATACCCAAACCTACACCACCGACAGCAAAGGCGAAATATCTATCACCATGAGCCGCGAGGGCATTTATATGCTGCGCAGTGTGCACGTGGAGCCTACCGGCGACAAAGATGCCGATTATGTAAGCTGGTGGACCACCTATACCTTCCCCTTCAGCAGTTCAGACGAAATGCCTAATACTTATAAGGAATTCGGATTCGGGAATGTACATTAGGCGTGATTTCGGATTTCGGATGTTCGATTTCGGATTTATTTTATTGCGGAATGCGGAGTGGCGAATGCGGAGTGGAGATAGCGAAATGTTTGTTTGAAAGACGAAGCCTGACGGCATAAAAACAAGTTAACAAGCAATCAGGGTTTACATAAGGTTTACACTTTCTCAGATTATTTTATGCTATTTAATTGACAATCAAAAACTTAATAAAATCGCGGGTTTACACAAAAAAGCAATTGCATTTTGCTAAGTCTGTTAAAAATCATTTATTAATTGTAATTTAAGCGGAACGCTTAAATAATAGTGTGTCCAGGCAGCATGCCGGGAAAGGCGGGGCAATTACCTTTTGCTAAAAAATAACTGAACCAGGCGCAGCCTAATCATTATTTACAGCTACTGCACCGTATTTAAATTATTTCATTTTCTTAGACCAAATAGTTATCGCATTCGGGTTATTAAAATTTGTAGGATCATTTCCTTCGGTTTTAAGTATATAAATCCCCACCCTATATTTAATGGGACGCTTAAATTCATTTTTAAATTTAAAGACCAAACTATCCTTCCTGTTTTTAAACGGCAATAACTCTAATACGATTGGCATATTTGAAGAACAATTACGGGAATAGGCCCACTTTAGCATTTTACTGTCAATACGATAGAGGCCCTGAATTTGTGAACAGGACATAGCAAAAAACTTTAAGGTATCTTTTGTATTATTAGAAAATGTCACTTGAATTCTCAAAAACCTTTCTTTTCCAACAGTAAAATATTTTATTTTTCCTGTTTCTAAAGTATACTTCTCTTTGCCGGTCGCATCTTGCGATTTGAACGAAAAGCTAAATATTAATAGGGTAAAAAAAAAGATAAAATAAAAAAACGTTTGACTAATTTTCATTTTCGATAGACGTAATTCATAAAACCAAAATAGTTCCACTTCACTGCAATAATTAATAGTAAGAAAGTGCCAGCTTTTGTATCAATGGGCATAAACTCCCTTAACATTACGCAATCGGCATCCCAACTTCCGCACTAATCTCTAATCCCTACCACCATTCCTTTCCATCCATTCTTGGCTGAAGGATTTTGGGGCTACGGTGGGTAATTCGCGGTAATGGCCCCAGGTTTTTTTGAAGAACCGTTTTAGGAAGAAGTTTTTGGTTTTGCCGCTGAAAAAGTCCATCCATTTGCGTTTCAGCATCCCCTTTTTCCAGGCAGACCAGCCGTATTTTTCAGCGGGGGTAACCAGGTGTTCGTTCACCGCGTCGCGGCGGTTCAGCAGCAGCATTTTGTGGATGTCGATCTTCACCGGGCAAACCTCTGTACATTTTCCGCACAGGCTGGAGGCATAACTCAAGTGCTTAAATTGCTCCATGCCATTCATGTGCGGCGAAATAATGGAGCCTATGGGGCCGCTGTAGGTGGTTTCGTAAGTATGTCCGCCAATATTTTTATACACCGGGCAGGCATTTAAACAGGCGCCGCAGCGGATACAGTATAAGGCCTGGCGCTGTTCTTTTTGTGCCAGTAGGTTGGTGCGGCCATTATCCAGCAATACCACATACATTTCATCGGGGCCGTCGGTTTCATCAGGTTTACGGGGGCCGTTTAACAGGGTATTGTAAACGGTAAGGTTTTGACCGGTGCCATGGGTAGCCAGCATCGGCCAAAACATATCCAGGTCGGCTATTGATGGGATGATCTTTTCGATCCCCACCACCGCGATATGTATTTTAGGGAACGAAATACTCAAACGGGCATTACCCTCATTTTCGCTTACCGCGACGCTGCCTGTATCAGCCACTAAAAAATTGCCGCCGGTAATGCCTACATCGGCCTGCACATATTTATCGCGCAGCAATTCGCGGGCCTTTTGGGTAAGTTGTTCGGGGGTATAATCAAGCGGGGTGCCAAATCTTTCGTTAAACAGTTTGGCAATATCCTCTTTGCTGAGGTGCATGGCCGGGGTAACAATATGGTATGGCTTTTGGCCGAGCAATTGTACAATGTACTCGCCCAAATCGGTTTCCAGCGATTCAATATGGTTTGCTTCCAAAAACTCATTGAGCTGAATTTCTTCGGTCACCATTGATTTGGATTTCACAACGGTTTTGGCGCCTGCTTTTTTCAGGATATTCAGGATCTCGCGGTTAGCTTCGTCGGCATCGTTGGCCCAGATCACCTTGCCCCCGCGCTTCATAAAGTTGGCTTCAAATTCGGGCAGGTATTTGTCCAGGTTTTCCATCACCCGCCATTTGATCACATGCTGCTTGCGCTTGATATTTTCAAGGTTGATGATGCGCGACAATCCCCTTTCAACAGCCGCATCGTATTTACCAATATTGTAATTGATAATGCGCCTGTGCTTTTTATCAAATGCCTTCTCCTCTGAAGCTACCAAAAATTCTTCCGCCGTGCTGCTCATTGATACGAAGATAGGGGTTTTGGTGCTAAGTCTAAAGTCTTTAAACGAATCTCAGTAAGTTAAGAGATTTAATATCGAACACCCAATATCGAATGTAGAACCTGCCTGCCGGTAGGCTGGTAATGAAGTAAAAAAACTTCGGAGTTCGATATTCAACACCAGCCTACCGGCAGGCAGGTTCATTATTCGATATTAAATTCCATGCTCTTTAACTTAAATTAACGTGAGTTCGATATAAGAATTTTGTATCGTAATGTTATGCCCCATGGGGGCTACCGCTTTGTAGAAACCAAATACCAGGGATAATTGCCACGTCAGTGGCTACCCTTCGCGAACTGGGTAGCCGCTGATGCGGCAAAAATATCGTTTGATCGTCGTGCTACAAAGCGGTAGCCCCGATGGGGCATAGGTCGTTCTTACCTCTAACTCAGGTTAAAGTAATAATATTGGTCTTTAGTCAGATGTCAAAAAATAAAAACCAGAATGATGATCCTTCTCAGCACGCAATCTTATCCACCCTGTTTGCATGTCTTCCGCCTTCAAAATCCACCGTAAAAAATATGTCCACTATCTTTTTTGCTTCTTCCAAAGAAATATGGCGGGCAGGTAAACATAAAATATTGGCGTTGTTATGGCTGCGGGCACGGTCGGCCAATTCTTCGTTCCAGCAGATAGCCGCACGGATACCCTGGTGTTTGTTGGCGGTAATGGCTACTCCGTTTCCGCTTCCGCAGATCAGGATGCCAAAATCAAATTCTCCGCTTTCCACGGCTAAAGCTACAGGGTGTGCAAAATCAGGATAATCGCATGAATCGGCAGAAAAAGAACCAAAATCCTTAACTTCCTGTCCCGATAAAAAATCAATGATCGCCTGTTTGTATTCAAACCCGGCGTGATCCCCGCCTATTGCAATTTTTAGCCCCTTTTTCATTTTTATTAATTTGAAATTATTTCTTTATCCGCACACCTGCCTGCCGGTAGGCAGGTCTGCATATTTGCACATCCGCACATCAACTTACTGAACCGTCAATCCGGTTTCCTCATTTTTCTTCTTCTTGCGTTGTACCATAACGGCTACCCAGATGCTGAACTCGTATAAGATGAACAATGGCAATGCAACTACCAGCATCGTCAACGCATCAGGCGAGGGGGTGATGATGGCGGCCAATACTAAAATGATCACTGTAGCATAGCGCCGTTTTTCGCGCATAAACTTCGGCGTCAGGATATCCAGGCTCGACAGAATATACACCACTATGGGCAGTTGAAAAACGATCCCTGCAACAAGCGTCAGCATACTTTCCGACGAGATGAAGGAATCGATACTGAATAAATTCTCTATGGATTCGCTGATGGTATAGTTAACAAAAAACCTGATGGATAAAGGGGTTACTACGTAATAACCAAACATCACCCCCAGCGCAAATAAAAATGAGCAATAGAATACAAAACCACTGGCAGCCTTACGTTCTTTTTCGTGAAGCGCCGGCCTGATAAAGCGCCAGATCTCGTACAAAAGGTAGGGAATACCCGCAATGAGTCCAATCATGATGGACGAGCTGAACTGCAGGTTAAACTGCCCGGCCAGGTCGGTATTGATCAATTTAAAATTGATGCTGCTAACACAAAAACCTTTAGCATCAATATAGGGAATCAAACTGTGAAAAAAACCGCCCATATTGCACATCATCCGGTAGGTCCAGAAATCCGTACGTGTGGGGCCGAGGATTACGTTGTAGAAAATCTCGTGGTAATAAATGAAAGCGACGATAGCAAATACCAGTATCGCCAAAGCAGACCTGATGAGGTGCCAGCGCAATGCTTCCAAATGCTGAAAAAACGACATTTCAGCGCCCATCTGTTCCCCTTTTTCCTTGATCGACCTGGTCAGTTTGCTGAATATGCTCATTTTTACCTATAAAATTGCGGGCGCTTATTGCCCTTAAACTATGTACACGTTTGTTTAGTTAAACGCCATGCATTTATCCGTGATACTCAAAAGTTTCCATAAACTTGGTTGTAAAATTACCGGCCCTAAAATTGGGGTCCTTCAATAATTGTAAATGAAAGGGAATGGTGGTTTTTACACCTTCAATTACAAATTCGCTCAATGCGCGTTCCATGGTGCATAAAGCCTCGTCGCGGGTTTGTGCCACGCAAATAACCTTGGCAATCATTGAATCGTAATTCGGCGGGATAACATAACCGGTATACACATGGGTATCAATACGAACCCCATGACCGCCCGGCGAATGAAAATTAGTGATCTTACCCGGTGAAGGCCTGAAATTATTTGCCGGATCTTCGGCATTGATGCGGCATTCTATGGCGTGCATCTGCGGCTCGTAATTCTTCCCTGAAATCGGGATTCCTGCAGCAACTTTGATCTGTTCTTTGATCAGGTCAAAATTGATCACTTCTTCCGTAACCGGGTGTTCCACCTGTATGCGGGTGTTCATCTCCATAAAATAAAAGTTCCGGTCCTTGTCAACCAAAAACTCTACGGTTCCCGCGCCTTCATAGTTAACGGCTTTTGCGCCTTTAATAGCCGCGTCGCCCATTTTCTTACGAAGTTTTTCTGTCATAAATGGCGAAGGAGATTCCTCAACCAGTTTTTGATGGCGACGCTGAATAGAACAATCCCTTTCAGAAAGGTGGCATACTTTGCCATACTGGTCGCCCACTACCTGGATCTCGATGTGGCGCGGATCCTGTACATATTTCTCCAGGTACATGCCATCGTTGCCAAATGCAGCACCCGACTCGGCACGGGCTGAATCCCAGGCTGCTTCAAATTCCTCATCTTTCCAAACAATGCGCATACCCCTGCCGCCACCGCCGGCAGTTGCTTTTAATATGATAGGATAGCCTATTTTTTTTGCAATTTCAATACCTTCTTTAACGCCGGTCAATAATCCTTCGGAACCTGGAATAGTAGGTACACCTGCTTTTTTCATGGTCTCTTTTGCCGAAGCTTTATCGCCCATGGCATTGATCTGCGCAGCAGTAGCGCCAATAAATTTTATCCCGTATTCAGCGCAAATGGCAGAGAACTTTGCATTTTCTGAAAGAAAACCGTATCCCGGATGAATTGCATCGGCGTTGGTTAATTCAGCAGCTGAAATAATATTGGGGATACTTAAATATGAATCGCGGCTTGGCGGGGGGCCTATACATACGGCCTCATCGGCAAAACGCACGTGCAGGCTATCCCTGTCGGCTGTTGAATATACAGCTACGGTTTTAATTCCCATTTCCTTACACGTACGTATAATTCTCAGGGCAATTTCACCGCGGTTAGCTATTAATATTTTTTT
>NZ_CAIWNH010000149.1 GCF_903913935.1 uncultured Mucilaginibacter sp. | reverse complement strand
TGAAAGGTGAAAGGTGAAAGGTGAAAGGTGAAAGGTGAAAGGTGAAAGGTGAAAGGTGAAAGGTGAAAGGTGAAAGGTGAAAGCGCCTTCGGCGCTAAATTCATTGCTGTTCGGCTTTAGCCAACGGTCAAAGAAATGTAAAAGCACAGGGGCTTTAGCCAAATTTGTGTTGGTTAAGGAACAATTGATAAAATAATATAAATTTGCAATCAAATAATTTCAACATGGCACATCATCATAACGAAGAAGACGAAAAAAACTACAAAACTATATTCACCCTTGTTGGTACATTAACCGGCCTTTTTATAGGCGTGGTTATTAACCAAACATGGGAACTGGTAGTTATTTTGGGCGTTGTTGGTTTCCTTTTTGCCGGCTTTTTCCGCCGGCTTTTTGTAAAAGGCCGTGAAAACGCCTGATCCGGACCTTCCGTCGTTTATCCGCAGCTGGAACCAATTTTATGCCATTGTAATTGGCTGGCTGGTTCTGCTGATCATCCTATTCTGGCTCATTACCATTTGTTATAAATGAGCTTAGCCGACTGGATAGTTTTGGGCTTAACGCTGCTGGGCATCGTGTTATACGGTGTTTGGAAAAGCGGCCAAAGCCAAAACATCGACCAATACCTGATGGGCGGGCGCATCCTGCGCTGGTACCATGTAGGCCTTTCGGTTATGGCTACACAGGCTAGCGCTATCACATTTCTTTCTGCCCCCGGGCAAGCCTATTCCGACGGGATGCGCTTTGTTCAGTTTTATTTTGGCCTTCCGCTGGCAATGATCGTACTATGTGTAACCTTCGTGCCCATATTTCATCGCCTTAAAGTTTATACCGCTTACGAATACCTGGAGCAGCGCTTCGACCTGAAAACAAGGGCGCTTACCTCCTTTTTATTTTTGATCCAGCGCGGACTTTCAACTGGCATCACCATTTATGCGCCTTCCATTATATTATCCACTATCCTCAACATCAATACGGTTTACACCACACTTTTTATCGGCGGGCTGGTGATCTTTTATACTGTTTACGGAGGCACAAAAGCTGTATCATATACCCAGCTACTCCAAATGAGCATTATTTTTTTGGGGATGTTTTTTGCCGGGGTGATGGTGGTTCACTTATTGCCGGGTGGCGTTGGTTTTGGCCATGCCCTGAAATTGGCGGGTAAGTTGGGAAAAATGAATGTGATCGACTGGAAATTCGACCCCAACAACCGCTACAATATTTGGAGTGGCGTTGTCGGCGGCTTCTTTTTGCAATTATCCTATTTCGGTACCGACCAAAGCCAGGTTGGCCGCTATTTAACCGGCAGTTCGGTAGGGCAAAGCCGTCTGGGCCTCATCATGAACGGGCTGGTTAAAATCCCTATGCAGTTTTTGATCCTGCTGATAGGCGTGTTGGTTTTTGCCTTTTACCAGTTTAACCGACCGCCTATGTTTTTTAACCAGTACGAGGTGAAGCAGGTGAAGAAAAGCACTTATGCGGCACAATACAACCAGTTGGAAAGCCAATATACAGCGGTATTTGAGCAACGAAAAAACAAAGCAGACGAGCTGATCAAAGCTTTCGATAGCAAAGATCAAACCCAAATCAATAAAGCGCAGGAAGCCTTGAAAAATGCCGACGGACAATCAATGGCTATTCGCAAACAGGCCATTGCCGTAATGAAAAAGAATAACGACAAGGCTAACGAAGATGATACCAATTACGTCTTTCTCACTTTCGTTACGCAATATTTGCCCCGGGGATTGATCGGTTTGCTGGTTGCTATTATTTTCCTGGCTTCCATGGGCTCAACTGCCAGCGCGTTAAATTCACTGGCGTCAACTACAGTGGTAGATATTTACCGGCGGATACTGAACCCCAACGCCACTGATAGGAACTACCTGAATGCATCAAGACTGGCTACCGTTTTCTGGGGACTGGTTTGTATAGGAATGGCCCTGTATGCAAGCAAAGTTGGTAACTTGCTGGAGTACGTGAATAAATTAGGCTCCTATATTTACGGCACTATTTTAGGCGTGTTCGTAGTGGCTTTTTACCTTAAAAAAATAAAAGGCAGCGCCGTATTTATTGCAGCAATTATTACAGAGATCCTTATAATTATCCTTGGTAATTTCGAACTGGTAGCTTATTTATGGCTTAATATGATCGGTTGTATTTTGGTGATCATCATTGCAGCGGCAATCAACCCCCTCGTACATGAAAAGGGCGGTATAGAAACCTGATAGCTAAATCCGAAAGACAGATTGTTTACCCTGAACACAAAAAACCTAAACGCGGCCATCTTGAGTTCCATTGAAAATTAGCTGTCAGCGAAAAATCAAAATCCGAAATCACTCGCCTGCCTGATCGATTACCGCCTGGTTAAGGCGTACGTATTCATCATCTTTATTTGCCTGCGCCATTCTGATGCCTTCTTTGGCGGCAGCAATCGCCGTGGTTTTATCACCCATCCTTAACCTGATCCGGGCCTCCCATAATTGGTACCATGCACCAGGGTCAGCCTTTTCGGCCTCCAACACCCAGGCCAGTGCCTTGGTCATATCTTTATTATTCTCGTAGTAATATTGAATGGCATTAAAGTAGGGCTTGTGTTCGCCTTTCATCAACGCATCAATATTAGCAGTGATCTGAGCGTCGTCGTCAGTTTGCATATAGATAGAGACTTCCGTAAGGTCCCAAACCAGGTGCAGGTCGTTTGATTGTGTGGTGGCGTTAGCAAACTGAATGGTAAAAGTTTCGCGTTTTTCTTTCAAATGGATAGGCTTTACTTTAAAACGCAAAAAATCTTCGGAATCTTTATAGCTATAGGCGCCCCATTGTTTTACAACCTTATTGAGGATGATGGTCCATTCATTCTTTTCAGGAATGGTAAACAACGAATATGTCCCGGCTGGAACCTTATTGCCTTCCATGATCACATTTTCGCTGAAATTAATAGTAGTTGCTGAATTTGCCCCTGTTCGCCATACCTCCCCCCAGGGATTAATTCCACCAAATATTTTCCTGCCTTTTACATTTGGCCGTGAATAGGTGATGGTTATTTTGCCAAGCCCGAAATCCTGGATAATAGTTTGGGTCGAACTGGCTTCGGGAATGCGCGGCGTTTGTGCGTAGCAGGTAAATGATACTGCCGACAATACCAAAATGGCGAAAAATAAGTTTAACTTTCTCATAATTAAATTTATATGTTATAGCTAAAGACTAAATATTAATTTATTGGTTTAACGGCTGAAAATTACGAAAATAAAAAGGGAAAGTTCAATAAAGAACTTTCCCTGATAGCCCGTAGGGGAATCGTTATGAATTTATAATATATTATATTTCAATACTTTATGAATTTATCAACCGTAAAAGTGTAAACCTGGTGTAAATAAATTTTACTTTTTAATACTTTAAATAATACATTTGATTACCAAGACTTAGTTGTTTATAAATTTCTGTTTGAGACTCTCCCTATATATTCCGCAGGCCTTGACCATCACATTCCCTGCGCCATTGAGCACCGAGTTGTGTTAATTCTACGTAGAAATTAAGTTGTCCATTAATAAGTTGATGTGGTCAAAGTGTAACGGAATCACATGCTTGATATTTCGGAATTAGGTAGTCAAGGCCTCTATATTCACCAGCCAGTTAGGGGTTTAGCTCTTCAACTTTAAATCCGCAAGCATTTTTTTAGCAGAAACAAAAAAGAGGATAGCCGCCCCGGCACTTACCACTAGTGTAATTGACATGGCCCACCGCAAAGATTCGGCATGCAGAGTTGGCTTAAGTTGATCGCTGATCAAACCGACAACCAACGGCCCGAAACCCAGGCCTATGAGGTTCAATACCAGGAACAAAATCGCAGAGGTAAGGGCCCGCATGGATGCCGGGACGAGGCTATGGGCCACAGCGATAGATGGCCCCAGGTACATACTATGCAGTAAAACGAAGCAAGCTAAACAAATTAGCGCAAGAAAGATATTCTGCAGAAACAGGTATCCGGCTATAAAGGGAATCGCAATGAGGATAGCATAAGCCGGAATTTTAAGGTACCAGCGCGCGTCCGTTTTTCCAAAATGATCGGTCAGGAACCCGCCAGCGAATGTACCTATAGCTCCACTAATACCGATGATCAGGCCAAGTAAGACACCAATTTGTGAGATCTTCATCCCATGAAGCCTTTGAAGGAAAGAGGGTGCCCAATTAAGCATGCCGTACTGGCAAAAGGCAAGCGAACCGGTGGCTAACGCCAGGTAAACAAAAGTTTTCTTTGAATACAACAACTTTAACACGTGGCCCAACGAATGATTCTCTTGCGCCATCGGTGTGTTCACGTCAGTCGTCCCCCTTTGGGGCTCTTTTACCGTAGTGTAAAACAACAAAGAAAAAATTACCCCAGGTATGCCCAAAATAAAAAATGCCGTTCGCCATCCAAGATGTTGGTTCAAATAGCCCCCCATCAAAAATCCTGTCAATATCCCGATATAAACACCTGTTGAATAGAACGAGAGCGCTGTGGATCGTTTTTTTACCGGGAAGTAATCAGAGATCATAGCGTGGGCAGGAGGGCTTCCGCCAGCTTCGCCGACCCCTACACCAACACGAGCCAGTAATAATTGCACAAAATTGCGAGCCAGCCCCGAGCATGCAGTCATGATGCTCCATATCCCAAGCGACACCGCTACGGTATTTCTCCGGTTTGTTCTATCAGCCAAACGGGCAATAGGAATACCCAGGGTGACGTAAAATACAGCAAAAGTGAACCCGGATAACATCCCAAGCTGAGTATCCGATAAATGCAACTCCTTTTTTATTGATTCCTGTAGGATGACCAATACCTGCCGGTCGATAAAGTTAAATACATAAACCAGCGTCAGCATTACCAAAACGTAGTTTCGGTACAGGCTGCTTACTTCCTTATTGATTACAGGGCTGTTAATGTCCATAAATGTATTTGGTTGAAAGAATTGTGATTTAAACAAATGAATAAATTGCAATCGAATTTGCGCCTCTTTTTCAATATTGCCAAATCTGATTTATGGCTTATGAAATGAACGCATATTTTGTAGCCGTTACCCACAGCGTGCTAATAATTATACGGTTTCTAACTTTTTCTCCAGTTTATGTGTTATTTATGATTAGTCGTCCCTTCTCTCGCAAGGAACCGTCTTAAAAAACACTTGCTTATTATGACAGTATCTTTGTACAACAGAGTTAGTTTGGACTTAAGGGTTAACCATCAATTTTCCCGATTTTCAATTTTCATTATAAATAACTGCATTTTTCAAATTTGCTTCTATAAAATCTAAAGCTGATTTTAACCCATTTTCAGCCTTTACATGCTCAGCTGTTGCTTTCGCTCTTTTCTTAATTTCTTCATTTTGTAAAGCCTTAATTGCGGCAATAAGTTTAACTTTAGTAAGTTCTTTAAACTTAATGTGTTTCCCTATTTTTAAAGTCTCCAATCTTTCGCCCCAAAGCGGGTTGTCTGCAAATATTGAACAAATTATTGTCGGTGTACCACTTTCTGCACTAATGTGTGCTGTTCCTACTCCACCGTGATGTACAATTATTGAACATTGCGGAAATAGCCATTCCAAATTAGTATGCTTTATAAAAAATACTGTGTCTGTTAAATTGTTTTCCCGGTTTTCAAATTTTGACCACCCTGCATTTAAAACAGCTCTAACGCCCAGTTCTGCACAAATTTCATTAACCATCCGCGCTACTTCCTCAGGGTTTGTAACAGGCATACTTCCAAATCCAAAATAAATGGGTGTACTTCCGGCAGCTAACCAATCTGCCAAATCATTTGATGAAGTTTCCGCAGGTAAATACTTGGCTTCTAATTTCCAAACACCAGATACAGCGATATTAGTCCCCCAATCATTAGGCTTAGGTAAAAGATTTGGACTATAGCCAAATAAATAAGGTGTTTTCAACTTTCGCAATTGATTGTATACAATTGATTTATTTGCAGGCAAACCAAGTGAATTACGCCATTCGGACAAGTCTGCTGTATATGCTTTTTGGTTTGTTTTGAAAAATAAATTAAAAGTATATCGGTTCAGAAAACCAAAAGGTAACACCTTTGACGATATAAAAAAGTGAGGAAATTTTTTCGTTGATGCACTAGTTGGGTTAACATTAGCAACAATTATTGGAATGTTAAGTTTTTCTGAAATAGTTGCAGATTGTAAAAGCGTCAGCGTGCCTGAAATAATTAATTCAGCCCCGGTTGCAGCGGTTAGTAAATCTCTATTTAATGCGTGTCGATTTGTATAGCGTATTTCAGCAAATTTTTTTGTTATAGTTTTAACATCTCCTGCCGTCAATAATACCTTTGCATCATCAGTTTGCAGTATTTGGTCAATATCGCCAAATAATGGACTGTAATTTATGTTATACTTTTTTACTAAAGATTCAAAATTTTGAGGTGCGGCTAGGGTAATGTCATGACCTCGATCCATTAAGCCTAATGCGAGTGATACATATGGAACAACGTCACCCGCCGAACCGTAAGTGAGAATTGATATCTTCACAATATCTATTAAATATTTAAATCAACCGTTAATTAATTGGTTTTTAAAGATATTTATAAAAACATGCATTTATTTTTTTATCGCATAATAATATTTTAATAAAACATTTTCAATTACTCTTTAAAAGAGAAACTTTTAAACTAGCAAAAATTCCGATTTCCAAATTGGCTCGAGGTACTGTCATAAAAAGCAAGTGTTTTTTAAAACAGTACCACGGCCTGAATGGGGGGAAAAACAACAACTTGGAGTTATTCGTCGGTCGGAACTGAAGCCGATTAGCGAAAAACAAGTAGAGAATGATATATTCGTCAGCCAGCATAGCAGAAAACAACTATGTTGGCTGTTGCAATTTTACTCGCATTGTCATTAACCAACTTATTTCCATATTAAAGACTGGCTCCGCTGTCCGAAGTGTTCCACTTCGGATGTCTATGCCTGTAGTCTATGACTACACGATACCCAACAAAAAAGCCGCTCTACTTTCGTAAAGCGGCTTGGTAGCCCGTAGGGGAATCGATCACGATTAAAACCCTATTGACTTACAATACTTTATATGGTTGTCGATGTACTACGCACCGAATTACTAACCACTTTTTGATGCAGATTAGTTACAAATCTTACGACATAAACATACAAAATCATCTAAAATATTCCAATTCTTATAGGATGTTTTTTTAAGAAATTACACTATTAAGAATGAGGCTATCGGTCTTGTAATCAAAAGTCCAATTACATCTATTTCCCCAAGTGGCACTAAAAGAAAGCCGGAAGGATTTTTATTGCCCTTTAATTGACTTATGTTCGATATTTTATGTGGCTGTCAATCCTTACTTATCGAATAAGTCAACACTGTCTTTAATTTAATAAAACATGTTAGAATCCAATAGTTATCCTTCTGAATTAATTTAAAATATGCAATAGTGCTACTGTATTATGTGAATTTTGCAAGTATTTATCTATAGTATTCAAATGCTGCTTAATAAAAATTAGTTGTTTAGCGTTATTAAACTTACGGCAAACGGCTTTAACGCTACCGAATCGGCGTTAACCATATTGTCAAAAGCCGGTCTATCACTACAAGTTTCATCAAGTACGCTCATCTTGGCACCTTTAAATGTGGCAGGTAATTTCAATATTACCGTTTTATTCCTTTTATTAATGATCAATACTTTTTTAGTGGCATTATTCACAAAGCCTTGCGCCTCGAAATCGCCATCACCGTCACCATCAACTGATGTAGTCACCATGGTATCGCCGGAGTGGATATTGTCTTTAATCAGTTTAAGTACCCAATAACGCGCGTTTGGTTTATTGTTCACATAATTTATCATGCTCACATCGGGGTATTGGCTTGGAAAGCCAACCAATTGCGATTCGCCTATAACATCAATGCCCTGCCTGCTTAACCCAATAAAAAAGTAAGTATACACAGCAGCCGAAAGGTTCCAGTAAACCGGCGTAATGGGCTGATCGCGCATTTTGTTGCTAACAAAGGTGCCCAACTCGTCAATTGTTGTTTTTGTATTGGGCGATAAGCGCTTGCGTATGCTCTCCACAAAACTTACGGTGTTTAAAAAGTTATCGGCCTTATCAAACAAGGTATATTCATAAGCATCAAAGGTTTGTTTGTTGTTAGCGTTTGAATAGCAATGGTACGATATAAAATCAAGCGGAATGCCCGGTTTGTGATTTGCCGGGTTCAGAAAGTATTCAAACCATTCGGGGTGTTCAAAGGCAAGCGCCATACCCACAAACTTCATTTTAGGGAATTCTTTATGGAGCGCTGTTACCACCGCGTCGTAAACTTTAGTATAAGCTTGTGGTGTAAAATTGTGTTCAAACTCAGGCTCATTTAGTATTTCCCAGTAAGGTATGTCATAATGATAGCCCGATTTATGATATGCACCCAATTCATCTGTAAAACCGCCTTTGGTGTACCAGCTAAGCAGCCTTACATAATAACCGGTCAGTTCCTTCAAAGTGGTATCCCTGAATGCTGTTCCGCCGCCATAGCTCCAGGCAACTTCATTCGGTTCGGCAGGATACGATACTAGGTAATCGGTTTTAAACATCCACTGCGGTATGGTACTGAAATTCATGATAACACAATGGCCTTTTGTAGCTTCCAAGAAATCAATGGTCATAGGGTCTATCAAACTAAAATCCCACGATGTTTTGGTAGCCGTAGGCGCATCCAGTTCGGCAACTGCCAGTTTAGGGTAGGGGAACCAGGGCACATAGCGTACGTAATCGGCACCCAGATTTTTTAACGCGCCGAACGAGCCACCGTGCATACTGCCACTTTTACGCAGCATAGGGTTGCCCACCACTTGCAGGGTAGGTGTTGATTTTGATATTCCCGTGCTTACATCCCATTGTACTTTAAGTTGCGGGGTTTGTGCGTTGCAAAGGCATGCGGCAAAACTAAACAGTAGTATTGTAAGGCTCTTTCTCATGGTATTCATATTAGGTTTATATAAATATGGTATTGTTTGGTTATTCTATTTATCAGCATACCTGTATGGTTTGCACCCCAAGTAATTGCCCAAGTTTAATAATTTTCGAGACAATATGCCCTGTTCCTATGGCGCAATGGTGTGCCGGGCCGTGCGAATTCCACTGTTCAACAAATGTCCGTATGACAATGCTAAAGCCGTAACTGCTGTTGGTATTGCCGATCTCCGATATCGGCCCTGAAATACTTTCCGCTTCGGCTACTAAAAACAGTAGCTTCCCGTCAACCGTTTCAACTATCGAAAGCAAAGTTACCGCCCCTTGTTTACCGCTCATTTCCACCAAAAGCCCGTTACAAACCTTGCCATGATACACCTGCAATAGCCGGACTTTTATCTTCCCTTCGGCTACAGCAGGGTGACAGGACCCGTCATGCCCCATCAGCACCACGTCGTCGTTAAAATCCATCGCGTAATATTCGGTGAATGATCCGCCAACGCCAAAAATGTCCATTATCTTCATGGCCCGCACGTTTTTTATCTCGTATTCCTGGCAACAGGTACGCCATTCGAAGTTAATAGCGAATTACCCAATATTACCGAACTCATAGTGTCCTCGTTTAGCGGATCGCCTGTACCTTTGCTCCCGGCCTCAAATGCTTTTTCAGGGGTATCTATAAGGCCCAGGTTTACAACCCCGGCGCCAAAGCCGCTTATTTTATCCGCCACTATATCCACATAATCGCTTAGGTGTTGCTCCAAGCCTTCAAATTGTTGCCAATAAGCCTGGAGGCCAATGCCAAACAAACCAATTTTAAGGGCAGGTTTTATATGTTTATCAGGTGTCATGGTTATTATTCAGGATTTAATTGATTTTTATTTGTTTAAATGACACTTATGATTTATCAGCGCTTATGTTTCTGAAATACAATTACCAATTTTAATTTAATATATAGCTTGTAATAAACTATCGGGATTTGGTATGAAATTCAGGAACGACTGGAACTTGGCATAGTAGTTTTTCATATTCAACTGGTAGTAGAATGCACCCCTTCTTGAACTTGTTTTATCCTTTTCGGTAAGCTTTATCATTAGGCCTGTGGCCAATATACGTTTGCTGAAATTACGTTTGTCAATAGTTGTATTGTACACGCTTTCATATAACATTTGCAACTGTGGCAGGGTGAATTTACCAGGCAAAAGCTCGAATAAAATAGGATGAAGGGCGGCTTTATAACGTATCCTTTTTTTAGCGGTCTCAACCATTTCCTGCTGGTCGAATATTAATTTAGGTGTACGTTTTAGCGGGAACCACTCGGCATGGTAATCATTGCTTAGCTGGGTTTCGTATTTGTGAATATCAATTAAAGCGAAGTATGCGGTTGATACGGTGCGCTCTTTAGGGTCGCGGTTAACATCTCCAAAAGTGTATAATTGTTCAAGGTAAACGCCCTCTAAACCAGTTAGTTGCTTTAGTATCCTGTTCGATGCCTGGTCTAAACTTTCATCAACCTGTACAAAGCCTCCCATTAAACTCCAGTTGCCTTTCTCGGGCTGAAAGCCTCTTTTTATCAGGAGTATTTTTAATGTATCGCCGTCAAAACCAAAAATTATACAGTCAACAGCCAATAAAAGCCGCGTTTGTTTAGAGTATTTCTGCATTCTATAAAATGGGGTTAATAGTTTATATTAGTACAAATGTAATATAATGATAATACAAAATACACATTTTTAATTGCTTAGGGCTGTTTTAATAGTGTATTTTGTACACCGTTAAAGTGATATTTTTTTTAGTGTTTATTTCACAATTATCTTTTTTTTACTTTACTTCGCTTGATAATTGGATCGTAAACCATCCATTACATTATATTAAAATTGAAATCGGACTAATAGAAGTTACCAATGCTTCTGTTATGCTTTATACACCTATAAAAAAGTAAAATTATT
>NZ_CAIWNH010000148.1 GCF_903913935.1 uncultured Mucilaginibacter sp. | reverse complement strand
TATCGCCTTTGATTGATAATTGAATACTGCCTTTGCCGGTTTCGTAGGTCGTAACATATTTGCAAGCGTCAAGATGAACTTCCATCATTTTAGAGCCGTCATCATTTGGCTCGTAAGACGAAAATTTTTCAACACTTTCAGAAGGTTGTCCATATTTTTCGGTAAGCATCTCTTTTAGATTGAAATAATTTGAAGAAAGCGACGACCAA
The DNA here is from genome assembly GCF_903913935.1 of uncultured Mucilaginibacter sp. Taxonomy (GTDB): domain Bacteria; phylum Bacteroidota; class Bacteroidia; order Sphingobacteriales; family Sphingobacteriaceae; genus Mucilaginibacter. The sequence continues at coordinate 1,458 of NZ_CAIWNH010000148.1, read as the reverse complement.
CTTTCTTGTGCTGGAAAAATCACAGTGATTTTACTTACTAAATCTTTTCCTTTTAATGTAGCAACTCCAACAGTACAACCCTTGTAAGAAGCAAAATCACCTTTAAGTATCGCAACTTCGTCTTCTGTCCCCATTTGAGTAAAACCATTTTGCTTCATCTTTAAAACATATTCACTGAGTTTTCCGTCAATAGGAACTCCTTTAAAAGAAAGATGGACAGATGAATCAGTTCTCACTTGGGTCTGAGCAAACGAAACTATTGTCGTTAATACTGCGATCAATGTTATTGTTATTTTCTTCATATATTTTTTATGTGTTCACTTATCGAAAGTTCATCGTTTGCAAAGCAACGTCATTAAATTTTTGATAAGCGATCAAATCGGGGTTCATGTGTTAAAGGTATGTTTATTATGTAATATCGCAAATAAATTCTGATCGCAGATTCACTGCACCTATTAAATCTCTTCATTATAATCACCCCAAAGATAATCGGTGAAATCATCTTTAAAAAATCGGTGTAATCCCAAAAAATTGAAACAAAAATATCCTAATATTGGTTGTTGAAACATTCATCAAAAACAAAACCCATCATCCCGGAAATATTGATCACCATGAAAAAGATTTTGCTCGTAACCCTTTTGATCTCCTGCAGCGCAATGGCCTTCAGTCAAAGTAAAATGGCCTGCTGCGCCAAACCATCCGCTACTAAGCAGTTTGCTATGCTGGCGGCTGATAAAAAGTTTGTAATGGCGCACCCGCTGCCCTTAAAATATCACTTTCAAAGTGATATCGGTAAGGCTATTACCTACAACACTGCCGATGGTAAAACAGCCGGTGCATTTTTCTTTAAGGCAAAAAAGCCAACCAATAATTACCTGCTGGTGGTGCATGAATGGTGGGGGCTGAATGATTGGGTGAAAAAAGAATCAGAAAAATTATACAATGACCTGGGCAATGTAAACTTAATTGATGTCGACCTGTACGAAGGCAAAGTAGCCACCACCCGCGAAGACGCCGGTAAATTTATGCAGACCGTTAAAGACGACCGGGCCCAGGCTATTATTAAAGGCGCCATTGCCTATGCCGGCCCTAATGCCCGCATAGCTACCATAGGCTGGTGCTTTGGCGGAGGCTGGAGTTTGCAAAGCTCCCTGCTGGCAGGCAAGCAAGCAATAGGCTGCGTAATGTATTACGGCATGCCCGAGCAGGATGTAAATAAACTAAAAAACCTTAACTGCGACGTGCTGGGTAACTTTGCCTCCAAAGACGGATGGATCAATCCTAAAGTGGTTGCCCAATTTGAAGAAAACATGAAGACTGCTGGTAAAAAGGTAACCGTGCACGAGTATGAAGCCGACCATGGCTTTGCGAACCCAAGCAACCCGATTTATAACAGCCAGGCCACCACCGAAGCGTATAATTATACTTTGGCGTTTTTGAAGCCGCGGCTGAAGTGAG
>NZ_CAIWNH010000147.1 GCF_903913935.1 uncultured Mucilaginibacter sp. | reverse complement strand
ATGCATATTGATGATTTCGCGCCAAACCTATCGTTCTTTTTCTCCAACGGTATTGATCCGGAATACGCGGTTATTGGCCGCGTAGCCCGGCGCATCTGGGCCAAGGCCATCAAAAATAAATACAAGGGCAACGACCGTTCTCAAAAACTAAAATACCATATCCAGACCAGCGGGCGCTCGCTGCACGCCCAGGAAATTGATTTTAACGATATCCGCACCACCCTGCAGGCTTTGTATGCTATTTATGATAACTGTAATTCGCTGCATACCAATGCTTATGATGAAGCCATTACAACACCAACCGAAGAATCAGTGCGCCGTGCAATGGCGATCCAGCTGATCATCAACCGCGAACTGGGCCTGGCTAAAAATGAAAATCCCATCCAGGGCGCTTTCATCATTGAAGAACTAACCGACCTGGTGGAAGAAGCTGTTTTGGCCGAATTTAAGGCCATCAACGACCGCGGCGGGGTTTTGGGCGCTATGGAAACCATGTACCAGCGCAGCAAGATCCAGGAAGAATCGCTTTACTACGAAACCCTTAAACATACCGGCGAATACCCGATTGTGGGTGTAAATACTTTCCTTAATAAAAATGGCTCGCCGACCATTGTTCCGTCCGAAGTGATCCGCGCTACCGAAGAAGAAAAACAGTTCCAGATTGAAGCCCTGCACGAGTTTCAGCATCGCAACGAGGAGCTCATCCCTCAACTACTAAAAACCCTGCAGCAAACCGCCATTGCCGGCGGCAATATTTTTGAAAGTTTGATGGAGGCCTGTAAGTATTGTTCGCTGGGGCAGATCTCGCATGCTTTGTACGAGGTAGGGGGGCAGTATAGAAGGAATATGTAGAGATTAGAGATTTGAGATTAGTTGGGAATTTTGTGCCATTTGTATATTATTGATCGATAATTATCTAATTTCAAGCGCGATTACAAAAGATGCAGATAGAATACCAGCTTTCAAAAAAAGATTACCTCGAATCCAGCAAGCTTTATTTAAAAAGTGTGCTTCAACAGCGATCATGGGTTTTTATTTTACTCACAATTATTTTAATAGGTACTTTAAATGGCGAAACTTTTTTATGGTGGCGATTTTTAATAGCAATAGTTGTTTCTCCGTTAGTAATTATCATGATTGTATATTTTATTCCATTACTCATTGTTCTAATACGTCTGAACAATGCGAATGCCAAGAATAAATCTACATTTGAGAGCAAGAAGGTTACTGTTAATGATGAAGGTTTATTAGTTGAGTCAGAAAGTAAGACCCAAATGCGAAAATGGGGAAGCATTGCGTCTGCCTGGTCAAATGATAAATTTATCTATTTGATTCTCGCCGATAAGAAGTTTTCGCCTGTTCCTAAAAATGCTTTTCCTTCAGAAACCGAAGCAATTAATTTCCTCAGAATAGTTCAGAGCAAAATCATTCAACAAAGGGGAAAGTTAAATTTTCAACTCAATACTTCAAAAACTAAACCTCCTTATTTGTTAGGTCTGATATGTATAGTTCCATTAGTTGGGGCATTCGTTGGCTTCGGGCTGCTCATGTATGGGATTTTTCAATATAAAGATAAATGGCTGATCATTATCGGTGCGGCGGGAATCGTTTGGACTGTTGCAGTTTATGGCTCCATGGATTATCAATTAAAAAATAGTTTGCAAACAAGAAAAGGGTTTGCCGAAATTTCCCAAATGCAGTTAAACTCTCTTTTGAAAAATATAGAGTTTTATAAAATACAGCATGTGAATTATCCTGATAGCCTGGCGCAAGTAACTGAAGATGATAAAATGGTCGCAATTAATGACCCCCTTCGATCCTTTGATAAGGATATTAAAAAAGATACAAAATACATCTATCAGAGGGTCGGCAATCATTATTATCCATTCTCATCCGGCATTGATGGTATCCCAAACACAAAAGATGATATCTATCCGCAGGTAGCCAAATCAGATAGTGCTAAATTGGGTTTGATCAGGAAATCCCATTAATCCGTTAAATATTTTTGCACCATGATCCCCGACATCATCGAAGACGAAACCTTTACTAAAATATCCGCTGCTGCAATCTCCGGGCATAAGCGGACATATGAAAACTGTGCATTTGTAAATTGCGATCTTTCTTATGCTCACCTGTCGGGGATGGTTTTTATCGGTTGCCGGTTTGAAGATTGCAATTTGTCGCTGGCACAATTAGCTGATACCGGTTTACAGGGTCTTCGATTTAAAAACTGCAAGCTAAGCGGCGCCGATTTCAGCAAAAGCCGCGACTTTTTGTTTGAAGTGAGTTTTGAAAACTGTATTCTGGACAATGCCATTTTCTACAAAAAGAAAAACAAAGGGGCTAAGTT
>NZ_CAIWNH010000146.1 GCF_903913935.1 uncultured Mucilaginibacter sp. | reverse complement strand
TCACAATTTTTATTTCATTTTACCCCCGCAGCAGCGAAAGCAGCGAAAGGGATTTTTTGCAGGAGGAGATAGCAGCAAGAAACATCCTTAAAAAAGACGTGGCCAAATCCCTTGCTATTTTACCGCATCATTTTAGCGGGATCTTCGCAGGAAAAAGAAATATATCGGCCCGTTTCGCTGTAAAACCCGAAAAACTATTCGGCATCAGTTCCCATTACTGGTTAGGCCTGCAAATGGAATATGATCTGTTTGTGGCCAAACAATTAGAAGCGCAGTTATAATACTGAGTAAATATCCATTGCAGCAGCGACGTATGACAATCATTTCAACCACCGCTTATTCCACGCCGGCGCTTCGCCAAACATGATCTTGTGAAAGCGCATTAATGATCGTTTGATGTCTTCAGGATGATCGCCACCATAATTTTTGCCATTATAAGTTACCCACCAGTAAATATCCAAAGCTGCAATATTTTCTGATAGCATCTTAACCGGCCACCGTTGACGCCTCGGACTTTTCCATTCAGATTCAGTGCCTGATATAATGGCTGTTTTAAGGCCAAGCAAGCCTTCTTTTATGGGATAACCGGGTATTTTTTCTCCGGATGAGCCGATGTGCACCAGGGTGACCCTGCCATTTTTCAATTCATAAACTACATAAACGCCATCCCTATCGTCGGGCGCATTACATACTTCGTCAAGCAAATCGGTGGGTTTAAAAAAGAAGTGACCTTGTTTTTTGTACTTATCGAGGATGTCAAACATGATTGAGCGTTTTTCAAAAGTACGTTTATCAAGTAAAGATATTGTAAAGTGACGGGAATTAACAAGCTAATCCTAACAATATATTCGGATGAAGTTTACAGTAGACTTTGGTTAATAATTTACCTACTTTAGATCAGCATTTTATAAGCGGCTTAACCATTCAACTCACCCTTTACCTATAGTTTATGATCAAAGCATTATTAACGATCGCCTGTGTGTTTTTTGTGAAGTTCACTTTCGGGCAAACCTACGCTATCATTGCCGATAAAATGATCGACACAAAAAATGGTAAAGTGCTGCAAAATCCAACCGTTATTGTCTACAAAAACCATATTACCGGTATCAACTTTAATAATCAAATACCTGATTCGGCCATCACCATCAATTTAAAAGGCTATACCCTGCTTCCTGGTCTAATGGACATGCATACGCATATATTAGCCGACGGCGGTGATTATGATAAAGACCTTTATAGCCATTCGCCCGCTTACCGGTCGTTAAGGGCGGTAAAATACCTTGCTGCACTGCTCGATCGCGGCGTTACTACTATCAGGGACGTTTGTACCGAGGGCGCTGGCTTTTCTGATTATGATATCAGCCGGGCCGTTGATTCGGGGTTTATTGCAGGTCCATGGGTGATCCCTTCAGGCAAAGGCATCGCGGCAACGGGCAGGTACCTGCCGTCAGGCACCGACCAGAATTGGGAGCTGCCCCTGCCATCGGGTACGCAGTTTGCCACAGGGCACGATGAATGTGTAAAAGCGGTAAGGGAACAAATTTCACACGGCGAAAAGTGGATCAAGCTATATGCCGATTGGGGTACGCCGACATTTGACTATGAGGAGATAAAAGCAATAGTAAGCGAAGCCCGGAAATACGGCGTAAATGTAGCAGCCCATGCCACCAGCAAACAAGGCATTAAGATGGCCATAGATGCCGGCGTAAGGTCAATTGAGCATGGCGATGCCTTTAATGATTCACTCATTAACCTTGCCCTGGCGCATCACGTGTTCTGGTGCCCTACCATCACGGTGTATGAATATTATCATGAGCCGATGGATACAGTTTATAAATATTTAAACAGGGCTTATAAATTAAACCTGAAAATAGTGATGGGCACAGATATAGGTAGTTTCCCATGGATGGTTAATGATGTAAAGGAACTGGAATATTATGTAAAAAGAGCGGGTTTTTCGCCGATGGACGCTATCAAAACCGCTACCGTTAATTCAGCGGAGCTTTTAAACAAATCCGACAAACTGGGCCAGATCAGCGTATCCTTTATCGCCGATATTATTGCCGTAAAAGGTAACCCGGCCGATGATATCACGCTGCTGCAAAACGTGGGTTTTGTAATGAAAAGTGGCAAAATCATTAAAAGCCCGGTAACAAAATGATTGCCGGTAAATTATCTGCTGCCGCGGGTTTCGCGCAGCGATGCAGGCAAGTCACCTGTATTTACTGTATTCGGATTCCGTACCCGAATACCATAATAACCAGGATGAATACAGCCGTGATATTATCCTGGCGCATATCGATTCTATCCTGAAATATTTGCAGCGCTTTTATAAAAGGCAATTTTTAAATCGTACCGATCTTTCAGGCAAAGTGGTTTCAAAATTTAAAAAAGTGATTGACGCTTATTTTGACAACGGCTCGTTACAGCAAAAAGACTTGCCTTCGGTAACCAGTATGGCCTCCCTGCTCAATTTATCGTCGCGTTATTTAAGCGATGTGCTAAAACAGGAGACGGGTAAAGCGGTGATGGAACTGATCCACATATTTTTAATTCCAGGCTGTTTAAAAAAGAAGTTGGCATTAGCCCCAATCAATATAAAAAGATGATTTCGGATTAAACCGGAATTTTCGCCGGCCCAGGCTCCTGCCATGGTATTACGCCGCCGGAGCGATCAAAACACAATCGTTCGCCCAATAAACAGGTAGTTCCGTTGGTACTATTGCCGCTTTCCCCCTATTACTCCGGAGGGAGTCGCCTGTTTATAGCAAAAATAAAACAGCTAATGGCTCCGTGAGGGCCTCACGATAGCCATTAATGCCCTGCCCCATATGCGATCAACTAAGAACTAATACCTAATTCTGCTATCTTAGCCATTCGTACCACACAAATGCAAAATGAGAACATTAACCTGTTTTTCCGCGGCTGTTTTACTTTGCAGCTTTGCCTGCGCTCAACAAATGAATACACAAAAACTCACTTACCCAGCAACCAAAAAGGTTGACACCGTAAACACCTATTTCGGCACCGCTGTGCCCGACCCCTACCGCTGGCTGGAAGATGACCGCGCCACAGATACCAAAGCCTGGGTACAGGACGAAAACAAGGTAACACAAAGTTATCTGTCGCAGATCCCTTACCGGGAAGCCATGCATAAACGCCTTTTGCAATTATGGAATTACGAAAAATACAGCGCGCCTTTTAAAGAGGGCCAGTACACTTATTTTTATAAGAACGATGGTTTGCAAAGCCAGGCCGTTTTATGGCGGCAGATTGGCGACGGCGCGCCTGAGGTTTTCCTTGATCCGAATAAATTTTCGGCAGACGGCACCACCTCTATGCAGGGCATCGATTTTACCAAAGACGGCAGCATGGCCGCCTACCAGCTTTCTGAAGGAGGCAGCGACTGGCGCAAGGTGATCGTCATCAAAACGGCGGATAAAGCGGTGGTTGGCGATACGCTTACCGATATTAAATTCAGCGGTATAGCCTGGCGTGGTAACGAAGGTTTTTATTACAGCAGTTATGATAAACCCAAAACAGGTTCGCAATTATCGGGCCTTACGCAGTTTCATAAGTTATTTTATCACCAGCTGGGCACACCGCAAAGCAGCGACAGACTGGTATTTGGCGGCGAACAAACGAAACGCAGGTACATCGGCGCTTATTTAACCGAGGACCAGCGTTTCGTGGTGATCACTGCCGCTAACGAAACCACCGGCAACGAGCTTTATATCCAGGATCTCAGCATCCCCGGCAGCCAGATCATCAACATAGTGGATAATTTTGACAATGAGCATTCTGTGCTGGATAATGTGGGCAGCAGGTTGTATATCCTTACCAACCTGTATTCTCCCAATTTTAAAATTGTTACGGTCGACGCGGCTAGCCCCAAACCTGTTTATTGGAAAGATTTGATCCCTGCCACAAAAAATGTTTTGAGCGCATCGACAGGCGGCGGTAAGATCTTTGCAGAATACCTGAAAGACGCCACCTCCTTTGTGGAGCAATTTGATATGGAAGGCAAGTTGGAACGTTCCATTGCGCTGCCAGGTATCGGCACGGCATCCGGTTTTGGCACCAAACACGGGGAAATGGATACCTATTACACCTTTACCAATTATGTATATCCGCCAACTATTTTTAAGCTGGATATTGCAACCGGTGCATCAACCGCTTATAAAAAATCAAATGTGCAGTTTGATCCCACCTTATATGTAAGCGAGCAGGTGTTTTATAAATCGAAGGACGGCACCAAGATCCCGATGATCATCACCTACAAAAAAGGCACGGTAATGAACGGCAGAAACCCCACGCTTTTGTATGCTTACGGTGGTTTTGGCGTCAGCCTTACACCGGCATTTAGTACCAGCAACATTATTTTATTGGAGCATGGCGGTATTTACGCGGTACCCAACCTGCGCGGCGGAGGCGAATATGGCGAAAAATGGCACAAAGCGGGCATTAAATTAAAAAAGCAGAATGTATTTAATGATTTCATCGCGGCGGCTGAATACCTCATCAAACATAAATATACCTCGCACGATTACCTGGCCATTGCAGGCGGATCGAACGGCGGCCTGCTCATTGGCGCCACCATGACACAACGGCCCGACCTGTGCAAAGTGGCCCTGCCGGCGGTAGGCGTAATGGATATGCTGCGCTATAACCAGTTTACGGCAGGCGCCGGCTGGAGCTATGATTATGGCACGGCCGAAGACAGTAAAGAGATGTTTGATTACCTGTACCACTATTCGCCTTACCATGCTTTAAAACCCAATAATTACCCGGCAACCATGGTTACCACAGCAGATCATGACGACCGCGTGGTGCCGGCGCATTCCTTTAAGTTTGCCGCCCGTTTGCAGGACTACCAGCAGGGCCCCGCCCCGGTGATCATTCGGATTGAAACTAAAGCGGGCCACGGCGCGGGCCAGAGCACCGAGCAGGTGATCAGCGGGCAGGTAGATAAATGGGCCTTTATGTTTTGGAATATGGGGGTGCAGTGGTGATTTCGGAATTCGGATTTTCGATTTCGGATTTGTTTTGATTGCGGAAGTCGGAATGCCGATTGCGGAATAATTTTGATTAGAAGTTATAAAAATGGAATTGTTTGCGGAGGATGTATCTGATGGATATGCTTTCCACCTAGTTTTTAACTGGTGGGAGATCGCTTTATTTACTTTGGTGATTGTTTTGGTGATTTATTTCATCAGGAAACGGCGTATAAAGTAAAATATAGCAGTCGTTAAATAAAATCGCGGCCGCGCGGAAGTCAAACGAAAAACAAATGATTATCAAAAAATTGCATCGATTTTGGCGAAAGTAAAATTAGAAAAGTTTTGATTATCAGCTACTTAGCCATTTATTGTGATTTTTTAAATTGCGGAACACGCTGACAATCAACATGTTTCACAATGTTCCATGTGTTCCGTGAGTCGTACTGGAAAAGGTTGTCACTTTTTTTTATAAAGTTAAGACTATTTGTTGCTTGTTTGTCGTGTTAGGATGTGGGGAACGCAGAGCGTTCTCCACATCCTAACACGTTTTTCTTTTTTTGCTTCTTTTTTTCT
>NZ_CAIWNH010000145.1 GCF_903913935.1 uncultured Mucilaginibacter sp. | reverse complement strand
GTAATAACATTATGCTGCTTTGAAATTTTTGAATGTAAAACCTTTGTATCATAAGATGATAAATAATCACTAAACGGTCGCTTAACTATCAGCTATGAGATCGCCGTTTATGACTACGGAAAATTTCCCGGGCATCCATAGTCGTCGTTAATACCATAGAACTATTGGTGCCATTTGATCGTGTTTAACAGCTGGCAGCAAAGGGGCAAAGTGACATCAATTATATTCCCAAAATTCTTTAAGTATAATATGGTTTGCCTTCTGCTTTTTCTCAATGGCATCGAACAGGAAATATTTGTGCATTGCGCCTGTTAACACGACAATTTTCTTTCCTTTGTATTGATCGCAATATTTTAAAATATTATCCACCATGGTATTGTTGCGGAATGTCCAGAAATCGCCGTCCTGTTTCCAGAATTTCGCCCATTGCTGCATATATTTTACCCGGTAACAAATCCCCAGGAAACCGTTATAGTTAAGGTCCTGCCTCAATTTTGAAACTTGCTGATAGGTTACACTGTTCAACTCCTTCAAGTCAGCATTTGAACCCATGGTATTCAATATGGTGTTTACTTCGATCATGTTTCGATAAACGCAATAAGATAGCGAGTCCATTAGTTTATTGCTGTAAACGCTATCCATGGAATGAAAGAAACTGTTTTCCTTTGTAAATATCTGCTTGTCGGCGTAAAATTTATTGCGGTTTTTATAGTCAAATGGCTTTACGATGACGTTATAATCTTTTTCCAGTCTTTTAACTGACGTCGGTTCCAATTCGTTTGAATTGATTAAAAATTCACCGTCATCGCTCATCGTTGAACTATCCTGCTCCATTAAAACTACATCGGGTTTTATTTTATTCAACTGCTCATATATCGATTGGCTGTTGATATTTTCGGTAGGATAATGCTGTGTTCCGATAATGGTGAGGTAGGTTTGCGCCTGCGAAAACTGAGTGATTAATACCAGCGTTGCTAATAAAAATATCTTCATTGTGATTGATTAAAAGTTTAAACAGGCATAAGACAGCAGTTGTCTGTGTGGCGTTGCATTGCAGATATAAAAAGAGCTGAATTTATTGAGTTTTGAGAGTCAAATAACATTGAGTTTGATAAACGGGGCGGGAAGATGGCGGAATAAATGTCAGGCAGCCAAGCTTGTTTAATGAATGCTTACCATTCCTCGTGATATTTGTTTATAAATGTAAAATCGTCCATAATTTTCTCTTTCCCGTTTTTATCTATAACTAAATGAACGGCGGTGCCCAAATCTGTTAAAGGAATTGATACCGAGAAACCAAACATAAACCCTCCTTTGGCTTCGTTATATTTCCCCGACCCTCCTCCAAAAAGGACCGCATACTTTTTTTGTTGTTCATCAAGGATTGCATTAAAATAGCTTTTCGTGATTATCTTGTTAAACAAAGTGTCTTTGTTTTTGAGAAGGATTATTTTAGAGACAAAAGTGTTGGCTGTAAAATCTTTTGTGGTATCACCGCCCCACAAGTATCGTTTCGGAATTATTAACGAACTGTCGTGCAGGCAATAATAAGTCTCATGCAGATGCAATGTGTCGCTCCCGCTGATAACCTGCTTGTCTGTTTTTTCAATTTTATTGTATGAAGCAAGAAAGTCCGCTAAAACCTCTTCAAATGACTCTGAGTCATTATTTTCAGTCGTGTCCGCAATTGCGTCTTGCTGTGTAGGCTGTTTTCTTGGTTTTACGCTGTCCTTAAGCCGCCTGGACTGAGAATCTGTCGAAACATGTTTTTCGCCGCAGCCAGCCCGTAATAAAACTAAACATAATCCCCAAAAAAAATTTCGCATTAATAAATCTTCGTTAAATGTCATCCCTTTTTTTTCACTGCAACTCGCAACTGTCCACTGCCTACTCTTTCACCGCCGTCACCCGTGATCCATCATCCCCCTTAGTTTCAAAAATAATTTCTTTGTCCGTTAATTCCGACACCCAAAACGGGAATTTACGGATGGTAGCTTCGGTTATGCTTTTTCTACATTGTTATTTTTACCTTCAAGTTTTGTGATTGTAAATATTTTTTTAGCTCCTGAACGTGAATAAGATCATCCTTTCCCAGTTTAACAAAGTTAGCAGTCATGGAACTCTGGTATAGTATAAGCCAGCCCTTAACTGACCGTATTTTATAAAATGCAGCCCAATTAAATGTAGCATTAAAGGACTCGCCTGTAAGTGTAAAACCATGCTCGGAGAAATGATAGACTATTGATTCTTTAATTCGGGGGTTTCTTTTATAACCTAGAAGGCATACTAAAAACATTAATATTGGTAAATAAACTTGTGCTGCTAATAAAACTAATCCAAAGGAGTATAAGTCGGAATTTAAAATATCGTTTCTGTGAAGCGCGAAAAAAATACCGTAAGAAATTAAATAAAGGATTGTTGTTATTGTTAAAATCTTTATCCACAATTTCGAATAGAGGAGATACATTTGAAGGCCCAGGTATTCCTTAAAAGTGAACTTGTTGGATGTCGTAAATTCCATTGTGATCGTTAAAGTTAGGATTTAAACTTAGAAAATTACCAAATTGTTATTATAATACTTATTTACTCCTTCACCGCCGTCACCTGTGATCCATCGTTCCCTTTGGTTTCAAAAACAATTTTCTTATCTGTTAATTCAGATACCCAAAACGGGAATTTACGGGTGCTGCCATCTGGCAGGCTCTCGGTATAATTGATGTTATGCCCGTCGATGGTGAATTTTCCATGCGACAACACTTTTCCTGTCCACATGATAACTAAAGTATTGTTTGGCGAGAACTGGATATAAGGCGCGGCATAAGTTATGTCATGTTTGCTCACGGTATCCGGTGGGTAGGCATTTGGGTGTTCCACTTTGATGTATTTCCATTTGCCGTAAAGGTCATCAGCATTGATAGTGGATTTGCAGGACGCG
>NZ_CAIWNH010000144.1 GCF_903913935.1 uncultured Mucilaginibacter sp. | reverse complement strand
TTAAAATAGAACCAATGAAAACAATATCAAAATTAGGGATGATGCTTGCTTTAGCTGGATCCCTTTTCCTGGCATCATGTGCAGGAAGTTACTATGTGTATGAAAGGCCTGTTGAACCGGTTTATGCAAGACCAATGGCGCCATATCCCGGTGCAATTTGGATTGAAGGTGATTGGGTGTGGCAAGGCGGCAGGTACGTTTACTTCCGTGGTCACTGGGATAGGCCAAGAGTAGGTCGGGTATGGATGCGCGGCGCCTGGGAACGTGGCCCACGCGGATACACATGGCATAGAGGTTATTGGAGGTAAGCTACAGCCCCCAATGTCATTATGTTTAAAGTTTCAATATCGAACACTCAATTTCGAATGTTGAATAATGAAGTAAGAAACTCGGCGTTCGACATTCTAAATTCATTATTCGATATTTAATTCCTCTTAATTTAATTACACTGGGAGTAAAATAAAAAGTTTAACGGGAAAACGTTAGACTTTTTATTTTTCAAACTCCCCCTTTAGTGGCCTGGGCCGGGAGGGCGCGCTACATCCGCTCAGGAACTTCAATCCCCAGCAATTTCATTCCTTTACTGATCACCTTGCCTGCTGCCGATGAAAGCAATAGCCTGAACTGTTTTGAAGGTTCATCGGCTGCCTGCAGGATAGGGTTTTCGTGATAAAACTTATTGTAGTTTTTAGCCAGTTCGTAAATATAATTGGCAACCAGCGCGGGGCTGTAGGCCTCGGCCGCCAGCGTTATAATTTCGGGGAACCGGGTAAGGGCAACAATAAGATCCCGTTCTTCAGCGGCAAGAATTTGGTAGGCTGCCGCCTTGCTTTTTTCCAGCGCGCCTGCTTTTTTCAACACCGATTTTATACGTGCATGGGTGTATTGAATAAATGGCCCGGTATGCCCCTCTAACTCAACTGACTCATTTGGATCAAATAATAAGCGTTTTTTGGGATCGACTTTCAGCAGGAAGTATTTTAATGCCCCCATACCTATAATGTGGTATAAATGCAGCTTTTCATCTTCGCTAAAGGCATCAATTTTCCCTTTGGCAAGCGCTTGTTCTTTGGCGGTCTGTTCCATTTCGGCCATCAGGTCGTCGGCATCAACTACTGTTCCTTCACGCGATTTCATTTTTCCTGACGGAAGGTCAACCATACCATAGGATAAATGATACAAACCCCGCGCCCAGGTTTTACCCAGTTTTTGCAGGATGAGGAACAATACTTTAAAATGATAGTCCTGCTCATTACCCACCACATAAAGCGATTTATCCATATGGAAATCGTTGTATTTTAATTGAGCGGTACCAAGGTCCTGGGTCATGTAAACCGAAGTGCCGTCGGAGCGTAGCACCAATTTCTCATCGAGTCCGTCGGCGGTCAGATCGATCCAGACAGAATTATCTTCTTTCCTGAAAAATATACCTTTCTCAAGGCCTTCATCAATAATATCCTTACCTAAAATATAAGTATCCGATTCGTAATAAAATTTATCAAAACTAACGCCAAGCTTTTTATAGGTTTCGGCAAAACCTGTGTACACCCAGGTGTTCATTGTTTGCCAAAGCTTTTTTACGTCAGGGTCGCCGGCTTCCCATTGTTGCAGCATTTGTTGCGCTTCCTTAATTAATGGCGCGTTCTTTTTTGCTTCTTCCTCTGTTTGGCCGTCTGCTTTTAAGGCTTCTATCTGAATTTTGTATTCCCTGTCAAAAAGCACATAATATTTACCCGCCAGATGATCACCCTTCATTCGCGAAGATTGCGGTGTTTCGCCATCGCCCCACCGTTGCCAGGCCAGCATTGATTTGCAGATATGGATGCCACGGTCATTCACCAGGTTGGTTTTAATCACTTCGTACCCGGCAGCCGCAAGGATCTCAGCAACTGAAAAGCCCAGCAAATTATTACGCACGTGCCCTAAGTGCAATGGTTTATTAGTATTAGGCGATGAGTATTCAACCATTACTTTTTGGCCATTTGGCTTAAAAACGGCAAAGTCATCAGGCAGAATTTCAGTATACAACTGGTTTAGCCAATGATCGTCGGCCAATGAAATGTTCAAAAAACCCTTGATTACATTAAACCCGGCAACTTCGCTCAGTTCGTTTTGCAGGTAGGCACCAATCTCGCTCCCGGTTTGTTCGGGAGATTTTTTGGAAAAACGGGTGAAGGGAAAAGTAACAATCGTTACCTGTCCTTCAAACTCCTTACGTGTCTCCTGCAGGTTTATATCTGCTGAAGTAATATCGGTGTTATATAAGTACTTTATAGCTTTAAGAGCAGCTGCAACAATAAAATCCATCGTGCAAAAATAGTGATTTAAGTCCGAAAGTCGGGAAGTCCGAAAGTCCGAAAGATGGATTTGTAATTGAAGCTGAAATTTGGAGCCAGAAGTTTATATTACTTTCCGACTTTTCGGACTTTCCGGACTTCCCGACTACAATTCACTATATTTGCTCTCTTTGCGAACAATTTATGAAACTCAGCAACAACGATTTTAAACTAGATGTAACCTCCGAAATTGGTAACCTTCGCGCCTTATTGATCCATAGCCCGGATAACGGGCTCGGAAAAGTAGTACCTTCAAAAGCCCAGGACTGGCTTTTTGAAGATATTGTGCACCTGGAAACGATGCGTAAAAACGAATATGATTTCTACGTTAAATTGTTAATGTATTTCCTCGATCCTGCTAAAATCAAGGGCAAACTTAAGGAAATAGATGCAAAAGAATCAAACCGCGCTTTTTACAAACCGGATAACAAGGACTTCCATTGTTCAAACAAGGTAATTGAGATCCAAACCTTGCTTGAAGATATTTTGCAGGAAGACGACATCCGCAAAAAGCTGATCGCTTCTGTTTGCGCCATCGAAAATTGCAACTACCGTTTGCAATTAAAATTAATTGATACGCCGCCGGCCGAACTTGCCAAAATCATTATATCAGGATCGCTCAATAAAAATGAGATGATCTTCGCTCCTATCCCTAATCTTATTTTTTCGAGGGATATTGGTATCGCTGTAAACAATTTTATGCTGCTGAACAAGCCCGCTAAAAAAGCAAGGGCACGTGAAACCTTACTGGCCAGGTACATTTTCTTCAACCACCCGCTTTTTGCAGGTTACCGCGATAATATTTTAGAGATTCCTGAAACCGTACAGCATTTTTTGCGCCCTGGTGAAGACAATGAACAAAAAACAACGCTGGAAGGCGGGGATGTAATGATGGTAAGCCCGCAGCATCTGATCATCGGCTGCAGCGAGCGTACCTCGGTAAGCGGCGCCAATGAAGCTATAAAATTACTATTTCAGAATGAAGTGGTTAAAAAGGTAACCATTGTAAAAATCCCTCATAAACGTGATTATATGCACATCGATACCGTTTTCACACAGGTAAAACGGAACACCTGGGTGCTGCTGCGAAGTTTGGCCGTACCCGACGGGGCCGGTGAGATTGATGAACCCCTTGGTTGGTTTGCCGACAAAAAGAATAAAGATAAAACGGAGATTGTTCAGTTTGCGAAGGGCAAAAAGCCAAAAACATTTAAACGTTTGGAAGACCTACTGAATGATGTGAGTAAAAATGACCTGGGAAGTATTGAAAATACCGTTTTCATTTATTCAGGCGGCGATACTTTCCCTTACGATGCAAGAGAGCAATGGACCGATTCGTGTAACCTGCTGGCGCTGAAAGAAGGTGTTGTTTTGGGATATGACCGCAATGATAAAACGGTAGAGGCTTTTAAACAAAAAGGGTTTAAGGTGATAAAAGTAAAAGAACTGCTGCAGAAATTTGAAAATGATGAACTTAACCCCGAGACCATGACCGATACGCTGATCTTAATGCCATCGGCGGAGCTTTCAAGAGCCAGGGGCGGTTTCCATTGCATGAGCATGCCGCTTTTACGGGATAAGGTTTTATAGTTTGCAGCAGGCTGATTTTCTAAAAATCGTTTACTTCAGGTTCGCAGGCATGCCGGGTTTGGCTAAACGGCGTAATACCTGAAAAAGTGCTGACACTATTTTGTCAGTGACAAAATAGTGTCAGTACTTATGCTTTTGATTATCAGTAATTTATACATTTATTGCAGTGTATTGCACGTGTTGCGCAACGCAACAAAAAGCCGTCGTATGAGACCTACTCTTCTGTAAAAAACGTTTGATAAAAACAAAGATCTCCCACATTTAAACGGTATTGAATTGTGAAGAGAGGTTAAAGTTAACTTAAAGATTATTCCTTTCCTCTCTCTAAACTCGAGTAAAGTGACTTACCAAACAATACTTTTCTCCATAAACCCGATCAGGTCATCGGCCATTGTTTGTTGTTCTTTAACGCTGGGATGTCCGTTTGTATTTTTGTAAGGGATAAAATGGGTATAGATATTTTTGTCACTTAACCCTGCTACTGCTTTATCAATATATCCCGGCCATGGGGAACCTGCCCCGGTGGCATCCATGCTGCCCAGGATGCAAATGATCCTGGCATCGGGATATTTGGCACGAATACTTTTAACAAAGCTTTGATAGGCATTGATAACAAAATCAGGTGTAGGTGGCTTTGTGCCGAACCGCGCTTTAAATTGTTCATTATCGGGCAACTTAACGATCCACGAATCATTTTGAAATAAATTGATCACCACCACCTGCGGCGTATATTTTGAAAAATCCCATTTACTGTCAGGGTCAGTGGCATCAAGCCTGTCGTACATTTCAGGCATGATCATGGGGAACCAGCTCACCGTTATTCCGATACCGCTTTTAGACGTATTGTGCATTTCGGCGTTAAAATGCCTGGCGGTTATAGCTGCATAACTCAGGTAGCCATTTTCATAGGGACTTGTGCCGCGGTCTTTACCTGTTGTATCTTCGTCGGCATAACCGCAGGTGATGGAATTTCCAAAAAACTCTATTTTACGCTTTTGGGCGGGAGGCGGAGCCAAAATTTTCCCATTGCCAGATAGCTCAAACTGGAAAAACAAGGTTTTACCCATTGCCCATTCGGTTCGTTTAAATAATTCAAGGGTATGTTTCCCGCCTGGTAACCCTGTGGCTAACTGGTAAGCTTTTTTTGCTATTTCAGGATGGATAATACTGGTAACCTTACCATCCACGATCACATTATAATTGTTATCTGACCCTTCGTCTTTTAATACGGCGCTGATCCCGGTTCCAATAAAATTTACCTTTATTGACGTGGCCGACCAGGATAGTTCCGCCGTACTATCTGTCATCGCTATACGACCGGAATAACGGATATGAGGGTCAGTACTTTTAACAATGGTTTGAGCGCTGCATTGTAAACAGGCGGCAATGGCAATCGAGAAAAAACTTATTTTTAAATTCATGATTTATATTTTTATCAACTTAAAAAAATGACTTTGGTTTATTTAAAATACACATAAGTTATACCATCCCCGCCCCTGTCGGCATGTTCATCTTCCATGCGGTCAACCTGATCGTATTTTTTCAGATACTGCCTTATCATTTTGCGTAAAATGCCGTCACCTTTACCATGGATGATCTTTAAATTGCCAAAACCCATCATCAGCGCGCGGTCAAACAGCCTTTCAATATTACCAAGGGCATCTTCTGTGCGCATGCCCCTAACATCTATTTCGGGGTTAAAACTGGCCATATCGCCGGTTTGGCTATTATAATTCCGCCTGATCTCTTTTGGCACCGTTGATTTGGCAACTTTAATAACCCTTTTCTTTTTGGCAACGGTACGTAAATCACCGATGGCAATTACCACATTGTCTTTTATGATCTCGATCACCTGTCCCGTTGTTTCGCTGTCAACTAACTTTACCCAATCGCCTGGCTTTATTTCTTCATCAGCAGGCAGTGGTTTTACAGCGATAGGTTTAACTGTGTTATTTTGAAGTTCGGTATTTAGTTTTTCCCTTAAAACACGTGTGGTTTCTTTATCTGCATTGCTGCTTTTTATTTCAGATATGGTGTTTTCTACCAGTTTATTGGCGTTTAAAATGATATTCTTTGCCTGGTCTTTAGCATCCCTTATCAGCGCCTTTTTATTTTCTTCCAGGTAGCTTTTCAACGTTTCATTTTCGGCAAGCAGTGCGTTCACCTGTCGCTGCTGTTTTTCAAGCACTATCCGTGTATCGTAAATTTCCTTTTTCTCGCGTTCCAGGTCGACCAGCAACGTGTCCACCTTTTTTTGTCCGGCGCTGATCTTGTTTTTAGCAAGATTAAGCACATTCTGGGGTAAACCAATTTTCTGAGCGATCTCAAACGCGTACGAACTGCCGGGTTTACCCACTTCCAGCATATAAAGCGGCTTCATTTCCTTGTTATCAAACAGCATCGAAGCGTTTTCTATCCCTTCGGTATGGCTGGCAAATATTTTCAGGTTGGAGTAGTGGGTAGTCACCATACCTTTTACCTTTTTATGATTTAAGGATTCCAGCACCGCTTCAGCAATTGGCCCCCCGAATTGAGGATCAGTGCCGGTACCGAATTCATCTATCAAAACCAATGTTTTCCCATTAGCTTGTTCCACAAATTCTTTCATTTTTGAAAGATGCGCGCTATAGGTACTTAAATCACTCTCAAGCGACTGGTCGTCGCCTATATCTACAAACAACTGTTTAAATACACCAACAACACTGGCTTCTGACGCGGAGATCAACAAACCGGCCTGTACCATAGTTTGCAGTAGGCCTACTGTTTTCATACAAACAGATTTCCCGCCCGCGTTTGGGCCCGATACCACCACAATGCGGGTATGCTCATCAATCCGCACGTTTAAAGGCACAACTGTCTTATGTTCCTTTTTAAAATTTAACAGTAAGAGCGGGTGCCTGGCATTGGTCAGCTTTATACTTGCTTCATTTACCAGTTGCGGCATTTCTCCCTCAATATCAATAGCAAAAAGTGCTTTGGCCCTTACAAAATCGAGTTTGGTTAAAAGGCTGTGGTACGATAAAAGTAATGGAACGTAAGGCCTTAGTTCATTAGTTAATGCCGTTAATATTTTGATGATCTCGCGTCTGCGGTCAAATTCAAGATCACGGATACGGTTATTTAAGGTAAATACTTCTTCCGGCTCCATATAAACCGTCTGGCCTGACGCAGATTCATCATGAATAAAACCTTTTATTTTCCGCTTATTTTCAGCCAGCAAGGGGATGCATAAACGGCCATCGCGGACAGTTAGTGATCCGTCAGCTGTCCACCCGTTGCTGCCTGCGTTTTTAAAAACCTGGTCTATCTTTTTACGGGCATCCTGTTCGGCACGTGCAATGCCCGAGGTAATTTCCTGTAAGTCGCGCGAAGCGTTTGGCCTGATCTTTCCTTTCTGATCAATAACCATATCGATCTTTTTAATGATCGCCTTTTCAATAGGCAAATGTTCAAATAAGGCTTCCAGGTTGGGATATAAACCTTCCCGCTCATTAAAATAGGCAATTACGGCAAATACGGTTGTTAAAGACGCATGCACCTGGTAAAACTCTTCTTCACTTAAAAAAACGCCTTCTATCCTGGCTTTATTGGCAAGCGTTTTTATATCAAAAAAGTGGTGAATGGGCAATGCATCATCATTCTCTAAAATGTTTTTGAACTCGTTAGCCTGGCCGAGGAACTTGCTGATCTGGTCGAAATTATTCATCACCTGAATTTTGTCGACCATTTGCCGGCCCATTTCGCTAAGGCAATGAGCTTTAATTAATTCCTTTACCTCGGCAAAACCCAGTTTATCGGTATTATTTCGGGTTTGGGGCATTAGTAGTTTTGAGTAGTTTCTTATTAATGGAATCAGTTTTGGCTTGTAGGTCAACCAGTATTTTATCATACATCGCCTGAAATTCAATCGGCTGGGTGGTGTAATACCTCAGGCTCCGTCTGAACTCAACTGAATCAACATGATATTTTTTAAATAAGGTAAGATACCTGGCCGTGCCATATTTATACAAGGTATCCGGGCTTTGCGAAACAGCATTGTACAAACTGCCATCAAGTATGTGAATATCTGTTAATAGCCTGACCATTTGGTCATGTTCAATAACTTTGCCGTTACTTTTACCGGCGGTGCAAGCAAATAAAAGTAAGCTTACTGAAAAAAACAAGGTGATATATTTACGCATTCTGTAATTTAGCGGCTTATTACTGAACAAAATTACGGATAAATGAGCATTGCAGATAATATAAAAAGCTTAAAAAACGAAACCGGCCCGATAAATGTAACCCTTTTAGCCGTATCAAAAACAAAATCAAACGAAGAAGTGCTCGAGGCGTATAACGCCGGGCAGCGTTTGTTTGGCGAAAACCAGGTGCAGGAACTCGTTGAAAAGCAAGAACTTTTACCGAAGGATATTGAATGGCACCTTATCGGCCATTTACAAACCAATAAAGTAAAATACATTGCGCCATTTATCAGCATGATCCAATCTGTTGACAGTTTAAAACTGCTGCAGGAAATTGATAAACATGCGACCAAAAACAACCGGATCATCGATTGCCTGTTGGAGGTTTATATAGCTGATGAAGAAACCAAGTTTGGCTTAGGTTTTGACGAGGCGATAGAAATGCTGCGCTCTGAAGAGTTTGCAGCCTTAAAACACATCCGGATAAGGGGGCTAATGGGAATAGCTACCAATACTGATAATCAAAAACAGATTAAAGACGAGTTTTATGAGCTAAAAATATTTTTTGACGGCATCAAACAAAGCTTCTTCAGGAAAGAACCTACATTTGATACCCTATCAATGGGCATGTCATCTGATTATAAAGTCGCCATTGAACAGGGCAGTAATATGATAAGGCTTGGCAGCACCATTTTTGGCCAAAGGGTGATCAAACACTGGAATAACAATTGAATTTCGGATGTTCGACCCGATAGCTATCGGGTTCGGATTTTTTGGAATACAGATCGATGTGCAATTATTTAATTCAAACATCCCACCAATAAACTAATGAACAATTGAACTAATGAACATAAATCTACGAATAGCAAAAAAAGAAGATTGCCCGCGCTTATTGGAATTGGTTAAGGAACTTGCACTTTTTGAAAGGGCACCCGAAGAAGTTACCGTTACCCTTCAGGAATTTGAAGACGCCGGCTTTGGGGAAAAGCCCGTTTGGAAGGCTTTTGTTGCCGAAGTAAATGGCGCTATCGTGGCCTTTGCAGTATACTATGTACGTTACTCTACATGGAAGGGCTGCAGAATGTACCTGGAAGACCTTATTGTTACGGAAGAAATGCGTGGGAAAGGCGTCGGTAAATTATTGTTCGACCGACTGATCATTGAGGCAAAAGAAATGGGCTTTAACGGCATGGTTTGGCAAGTACTCGACTGGAACGAGCCTGCCATAAAATTCTACAAAAAATATAATGCCGGCATTGAAGCGGGCTGGCTAAACGGCGCTTTATCAAAGGAGCAGCTATTAAACTTTGAGTTATAATTTTAAAATACCTTTCTAAATAATGCTTGTTTTTAAATTCGGAGGGGCTTCTGTAAAAGATGCCGAGGGCGTAGTTAACCTGGCCAATGTGGTCAAAAAGTTTGAGGGGCAGCAATTGCTGATCGTGGTATCGGCCATGGGCAAAACTACCAACGCGCTTGAAAAATTGGCCAAAGCCTATTTTGATGGCGGTGATAAGCTGCAGCCTATCTTTGAAGATCTCAAAAATTACCACTACGCGATAATGGAACAGCTTTTTGAGCCATCAAATCCAGTATTTGACGAGGTGGCCAATACTTTTGTGGAGATAGATTGGGCGATAGAAGATGAACCCCACGACGATTTTGATTTTATTTACGACCAGATCGTTTCTATTGGCGAATTGGTTTCAACCCGCATCGTCAACGCTTATTTAAATAAAGCCCGCTTAACAAGCACATGGCTGGATGTACGCGGGTATGTTCATACGGATAATACTTACCGGGAGGGGGCTGTGCAATGGAACAAAACCTGTGCTGCTATTCAAAAAGACATTCCTGGATTATTGCAAAAAGGAATTGTTGTAACTCAAGGCTTTTTAGGGGGCACCTCAGAGAACTTCACCACCACGCTGGGACGCGAGGGGTCAGATTTTACTGCCTCTATATTTGCATCGTGCTTAGGCGCCGAATCGGTAACTACCTGGAAAGATGTGCCTGGGGTACTGAATGCCGACCCCAAATTTTTTGAGGATACCGTTAAATTTGACGAATTATCCTATACGGAAGCGATTGAAATGACCTATTATGGTGCAAGTGTGATTCACCCTAAAACCATCAAACCGCTGCAAAATGCTACAATACCGTTGCTGGTGAAACCATTTAATGACCCGGAAGCACCCGGTACCATCATCCACGAAAACAGCGCAAACATTTTCACAAAACCGGTAATAATACTTAAACATAACCAGGTGCTGCTTTCGCTATCGGCTAAAGACTACTCCTTTATTTCAGAGGATCATTTAAGTAACATTTTTAGAATGTTTGCACAAAACAATGTAAAAGTAAATATGATGCAAACATCAGCATTAAGCTTTTCGGTTTGTTTTGATTATAAAGAGGATCGTTTTAAAAAGCTTTTTGATGAATTGAGTGCAGGGTTTAAAGTTAAATACAATAACAACCTTACATTAATAACAGTAAGGCATTATACTGCTGATTGGTTAAATGAGCTAAAAGCCGGTAAAACAATATTGCTGGAGCAATTGAGCAGAAACACTATTCAGATGGCTGTTAAATAGGCCAATTGTTAAATTTTGCAATAAAAATGTTAAAGTGCCGTCAATTTATCATTTTTAACAGGCAATGGGCTATATTAGCCGGGTATAGCAGGATAAATTCTATTTTATGAGGTTTTTCAGATCCGTTTTTATTTTATCATTATTTTTTACCCTATTTTATTTACCTGTTTCAGCACAAAACAATAGCGAGGTTTTAAACCAGTTACTGGCCAAATCAACAAAGGCTTATACCGACCTGCCGATAGAAAAGGTTTACCTGCACTTTGACAAACCCTATTATGCTGTTGGTGATACCATTTGGTTTAAAGCTTATTTAACTACCGGCATACACCAACCATCATTGATCAGCAAAATTGTATATGTCCATTTTCTGGCACCGCACGATTCACTGGTACAATCGTTAAAATTACAGGTGAAAAACGGTGTTACCTGGGGGCATCTCGCGTTAAATCAAAATGCATATAAAAAAGGGAATTACAGGATTGTTGCCTATACCAATTATATGAATAATTTGGGCGTGGCCTATTTCTTTAATAAAAGTATAACGTTAGGTGATGCTATTAATAACCCCCTGTCTGCGCAGGTATCTTTAAAGACTTCAGCTTCAGGTAAATCAAGTAAAATATCTGCCGGCATTCTTTATAAGGATAATGAAGGTGTGCCAATAGCAGAAAAGAGAGTTAGTTGGTCAGTCGAAAGAGATGATGAATCCATTGCCAAAGGAAAAGGTGTAACAGATAAAAATGGTTTTATTGATATCAGCTTTGTTAACACAAAAAATTTAAGCCTGGATTCAGCTAAACTTGTTACTCAAATTGAAAACAGGCAGCAAAAAATGATAACGAATTCATTTTCGTTAAAACCCATATCGCGGCCAAACGACATCCAGTTTTTTCCGGAAGGAGGCCAGTTAATAACTGGTGTACGCACAAAAATAGCTTTTAAAGCTATTAAACCTGATGGGTTAGGCATTGATGTGAAAGGTACAATTACCGACAATAACAACAATGTCGTCAACGAATTTTCTTCTACCAACCTGGGCATGGGTGCTTTTATTTTAGCGCCTGAAGATGGAAAAACTTACACGGCCCATGTAACTTACGCAGATGGAACAACAGCGAACCCGGTTTTCCCAAAAGTTGGAAGTGACGGAATCACCCTGAGTGTTGACAATAACGACCCCGATAACTTAAATATTAAATTGCAGGCTGATGAAACTTTTTTGAAAGATTTCCAGGGAAAAACGTTTTTTATTATTGCAAAATCAAGCGGCGCAATTGCTTTTGCAGCTAAATTGCAGCTACCTGGCACTATCTACAATGCATCTATTCCTAAAAGTAAATTCCCTACAGGTATAGTTCAATTAACGCTTTTTACCGAAGACGGCGAGCCTGTTAGCGAACGTATTGCATTTATACAACACAATGATCAGTTAAATCTTACGGTGAACAGCGACCACCCCGGTTACGAGACCAGGCAGTTGGCAAAGTTAAAATTAACTGCAAAAAATAGCGGCCAGCCGGATGAAGGTAATTTTTCTGTTTCGGTAATCGATGAATCGAAGGTCCCATTTAATGAAGATGCAGAAACCACCATATTAACTAACCTGCTTTTAACTTCGGATATCAGCGGTTATATCGAAAAACCGAATTATTACTTTAATCATTCCGACCAAAAAACGGCTGCAGACCTGGACATATTACTGCAAACACAAGGCTACCGCAGATACTCTTATGATGATATTATCAATAACAAGCAAAGGCCAGTAGGTTTTGGCGTTGAAAAAGGCATCGATATTATCGGCACATTAAGGTCATCAAGCGGCATACCTGTTAACAGGGGAAATGTACACATATCCATACCTGATAAAAACTATTTCGCCAATACGATAACTAATGCCGATGGGCGATTTATATTCCCAAATCTTGTATTTCCTGATTCTGCAAAAGTGATGTTAAGCGCCCGTGACAATGTTCACGCCAGCGACCTTGTACTTACGGTAGATGGCGAACCACGGCAATCCATCCCGATTAACTATGCTGAGCCTGATGGCATAACCAATATTGACAGTGTACTTAGTCCGTATTTAAAAAATAGCAAGATACAATTCAACAATTTACATATTTTAAAGGAAGTTGTTATAAAAGACAAAAGGATTGTAAAAACGGTAAGTCATAAAGACTATGGAAATTTAGCCAGCCTTAGCGACCAGCCTGATCACGTGATAAAAGCAGACCAGCTGGAAGGATGCAATTCGTTGCTTGAATGTATTAAAACACTTGCCGCGGGCATGACCTTTGAAAACGAAAACTTTTACGTTTTCAGAGATTATTCCCAGGGGAAAAAAGTGCCCACGCAGGTATTTGTGAAAGGAATGCCTGTTGATGCGTCCTACCTGCAGAGTGTTGACCCCAAAACCGTTGAATCGATAGAAATATTTACAAAGGACGAAATGGGGCTTATAAACAGCGCCTATAATTCTAATGGCGCCATTGTAGTTAACCTACGCAAGGTAGAAACCCAGAAAATAAGCTTTCGGGATCTTAAGCAGCTGATAGGCAGCCGAAATGAATTGACCCTTTTACCTAAGGGATATGAGCCGGTTAAAACCTTTTACCTGCCCAGATATACCGGGCCGCGCACAAACCAGCCGGCGCAAATTGATACACGGAGTACGATTTACTGGAACCCGAATATAGTTACAGATAAAACAGGGAATGCCGACCTTGAATATTTTAATGCTGATGGAAAAGGAACTTACCGTGTTACGGTAGAAGGATTAGACCAGGATGGAAATATTGGGCGGGCTGTTTACCGATATGTGGTGAAATAATTTGTTATAAAGTAGAGAAGAAGTAAAGTTATTTCGCAATATAATTACGACTTAAATATTGATTTCAACCTGCCAATTATAAAATATTAAAACATATTTGAATGAAATCCCGCTTAACACCCTTCCATGTTGCCGTCCCGGTTTACGATCTTGATGAAGCGCGGAACTTTTACAGGGAAGTTTTGGGTTGCAGCGAAGGCCGCAGTTCAGACAGCTGGACTGATTTTAATTTATACGGGCACCAGTTTGTGATCCATTTAAAGCCCCGACCTGCTGAAAAAAATGAACACCATTTTAACCCTGTCGACGGCCATGATGTACCGGTTCCGCATTATGGTGTAGTGCTGGAATGGGATGAATGGAAGGAACTGGAAAAACGGCTGCGCCTGCACCAGGTAAAATTTGTAATTGAACCCTATATACGCTTTAAAGGGTTACCCGGAGAACAGGCAACCATGTTTTTTCTCGATCCGTCTGGCAATGCGCTTGAGTTTAAATCTTTTAAGGATTTAGGTCAGCTATTTGCAACAAATTGAAAACACTGTCCCGTAAAATAGCCTTTAGCTGTTAATCCCAAGGCTCTCAGATTCTTTTAAAATCAGCAATATTTATTGATTATCGATAATAATTTTATTCTTATCAATAATTAATTTAAATTTGTTTTGATTTAAAAGCAATCTAAACCATGAAATTTAAATTCAATACAAACCTTATCGTTAATATAGTTATTATTGGTTACGTCCTGCTAATTTTGGCAATGTATGTTTCATTTTCATATCCATCACTATTCGGTGGCTCACAATCTACTGTAAACAATGAACCGTTTATCCCTAATGTTAGCAACAATGATCTAAAGGCTTTTGATGAAGAAGCCCCCGCCAACCTGACCAGTAGCTATTATCATTACAAGCAGTTTAACGACAGTGTTAAAACGATTCGTGAGCTTAGGAACGGGGAATACTGGATGGGCGGCGGACAAGTTTTTGCCAGTGTATTGGCAACCGAAGAAAATTTACAATGTGATACCTGTAGTAAAAAATGGCTTTATGACCGTGTTTTTAATTTCAAGGAACATAACGACGCAAAGAAATATGGAATTGACCATTTTCGATGGTACATCAAATTACCAGGCTGGAAGTTGAATGATGCAAGGTGGGCTTTAGGCCCGGATTCTATACAGTTTTATGCAAAAGGCGGCCAATCATTTATCCGGAAAATTATTGTACACAGGGGTAAAAGAAAAGATACTGTTGTTAAAATATGGAATACTGTTGATCAGCCTGTTAAATTTAATTACAATCATCGCGACCGCGCCATTTTGATTCCTTGCAGCCGGTCTGCAAAGCACGCGGTGGATATCATCATTATTATCGTGAATATATGCTTGGCTTTGTATTTCTTATATCTCATATCCGGGTTCTTAAAGTTCGTACTCGATCTCTCCAAAGGTCTTGCTTTTACCGGTAAAAACGTGAGACGGTTAAGACTGATAGGTTTAAGTTTACTAATTTATCCAGTAGGCATTTTTGCACTTAATTATTTGATTTGGCTGATATTTCATAATTACTTCACCGAAGACGTCGTGCTAAATGGCAACCTATGGACCAATAACTGGAAGACAATTGGCGTTGGCATTGTATTCCTGGCCCTTTTCAAAGCGTTTCGCCAGGGTAAATTATTAAAAGACGAACAGGATCTAACTGTCTAACGATGGCAATAATTGTAAATCTTGATGTGATGATGGCGCGGCGTAAGATGTCATTAACAGAACTTAGTGAAAGGGTTGGGATCACGATGGCAAATCTCTCGATCCTAAAGACAGGTAAAGCAAAGGCTATCCGGTTTGAAACCCTTGAGGCAATTTGCCTGGTCCTCAACTGTCAACCCGGTGATATATTAGAATTTATTCCAGACTAACAGCAATAAAAAAGCCTTCAGAAATTAATCCAAAGGCTTCTAAAAAACATTTCTGACTTGAGACTCAAGTCTAGAGACTTTCGACTCGCATCAATTCCCCATTTCCGATAAAAACTTGATACGCATCAGTTGTACTTCTTCACGGCTATAATCTTCGTTGCCCAATTCGGCAAGTGCATCGTCTATCGAATCAACTTCGGCGGTACGGAAATAATCAAATATTTCGTCCTGCTTATCCTCGTCAATTACTTCGTCGATATAATAGTTCAGGTTCAATTTTGTACCAGAATTGACAATTGTCTCCACTTCCTTTAAAATCTCATCGTAGGTAAGGCCTTTTGAGGCTGCAATGTCATCAAGGTTCAAATGCCTGTCGATATTTTGAATGATAAATACTTTTAACGCCGATTTGTTGGCAGCGCTCTTGATCACCATATCTATCGGGCGGTCAATGTCATTATCCTCCACATATTTCTGGATCAGGTCGGTAAACGGCTTGCCAAATTTGAGAGCCTTCCCTGCCCCTACGCCCGAGATCTGTTTTAATTCATCAGTAGTGATCGGATAGTGTGTGCACATTTCTTCCAATGACGGATCCTGGAAGATAACAAACGGAGGCAATCCTTTTTGCTTAGCCAGTTTTTTACGCAGATCTTTCAGCATCTGCAATAACTCGGTATCTAAAGCGCCACCGCCTTGTTTTGGGCCGTCTTCGCTATCGTCATCGTCTGCTGCCTCTATCGGCCTGTTCACCACAAAACGGATGCTGTATGGGTTCTCAATAAACGAATTACCTGTTTTAGTTAAACGCAGCAAACCATACTGGTCGATATCCTTTGATAAAAAGTTATTCAGGAGCGCCTGCCTCAACAGGGAGTTCCATACATTGCGGCCATCTTCTTTACCAGAGCCAAAATATTCCAGCTGGTCGTGTCCGTAGCTTTTTATCTGGGCATTGTCTTCACCCAATAAAATGCTGATGATATAAAGATCGTCAAATTTCTCACCTATCTGTTTGATCAGGCTTAATGCCTTGTGCAGGTGCAGTTCGCCGTCAAAATGTTCCTTATGGGCGCAGCAATTGTCGCACATGTTATTGCAGCCTGCTTCGTTAAAGTTTTCGCCAAAATAATGCAGCAGCTGTTTACGGCGGCACACACTTGATTCGGCATAGTCAATAACTTCTTTCAATATCTGGGTACCGATCTCGCGTTCTGAAACCGGTTTATCCTTCATAAATTTCTGGAGCTTATCAATATCCTTTTCAGAATAAAAGGCAACGCAAACACCTTCGCCACCATCGCGGCCGGAGCGACCGGTTTCCTGGTAATAACCTTCCATACTCTTGGGCACGTCATGATGAATTACATAACGCACATCGGGTTTATCAATACCCATACCGAAGGCAATCGTAGCAACGATTACATCAACATCCTCCATCAAAAATTTGTCCTGCGTATCAGCACGTACTTTTGGGTCAAGGCCTGCATGATAAGGCAAAGCTTTTACACCGTTAAGTGATAGTACCTGGGCAACTTCTTCCACCTTTTTACGGCTAAGGCAATAAATAATGCCAGATTTGCCGGTATTCTGTTTAACAAACTTAACGATCTCTTTGATCACGTTACGTTTTGCCCTTACCTCGTAAAAAAGGTTTGAGCGGTTAAACGAAGATTTAAATATAGTAGCATTATTCATCTGCAGGTTTTTTTGAATATCCTGCTGAACTTTGGGTGTTGCCGTAGCGGTTAAAGCGATGATTGGGATATTGTCACCAATATTACTGATCACTTGTCGTATCTTCCGGTATTCGGGCCTGAAATCATGCCCCCACTCCGAAATACAGTGAGCTTCATCAACGGCAACGAATGAAACATTGTTCAATCGTAAAAAATCAATATTTTCCTGTTTGGTTAACGACTCCGGCGCAACATATAATAATTTGGTTTTACCTCCCAGCACATCTTCCTTTACTTTTGTAATATCAGCTTTTGTTAATGATGAATTTAAAAAATGGGCAATACTATCTGAGCCGCCGAAGGCCCTTAACTGGTCAACCTGGTTTTTCATTAAAGCGATCAGGGGCGAGATCACTATGGCAGTACCTTCACTCATCAGGGCAGGCAATTGATAACACATGGACTTGCCGCCACCGGTGGGCATAATCACAAAGGTATCGTTACCCGCCAGTATATTGGTTATTATCGCTTCCTGCTCTCCCTTAAAATTATCGAACCCAAAAAAATTCTGGAGGTTATCAAAAAGAGACTTCTTAGTTTCTAGCATTCTTTACTTATTCTTGAATTATTTTAAAAGTTTAAAGTAACAAAAATTTATCAATAAACGATGGATTTACTTTAAAATTTTATAAAAAAATGATTAAGAGATTAAAAACAATTTGTTTATTTATACATTTAAACAACAACGTTTTTGCTTTTTGTTTGTTTAATTTTATTTAATACTGAAATTACAAATTATTATACATTTTTGCCGCACATTTACCAAATAAACTATCTTGAGCCTGAAGCCGTAAAAAAGTCAGGAAAAAGCTCGGTATAGCTTCATTATTGTTACCATATTTTAAAATAATGAAAACTGTTTAACAACTTATGAATAAAAACTACTACGCCATTATCATGGCAGGCGGAATCGGGAGCCGCTTTTGGCCCATCAGCCGCACTTCTCACCCAAAACAATTTATTTATATTTTAGTCACCGGGAAAACAT
>NZ_CAIWNH010000143.1 GCF_903913935.1 uncultured Mucilaginibacter sp. | reverse complement strand
TTCCGGGTCAAACATCCGGACAAACCTTTATGCAATCTTATGCTGGCCTAATTGTTAATGAAAAACAAGCAATGAACATTTAAACGGTCTGTAGCTTTACTCGCAGTATTTTGTAACAATCGGGCCACCTTTTAGTCATAAAATAAACAACAGTTATGACAAAAGAATCATTTTCAATTCACGGGGAAAACCTGCTGAATAAAATAAAAGAACTCATTGCTGAAGGCAACATCCGAAAAATAACCATCACCGATAAATACGGAAAAGAATTAATGTCATTCCCGCTTACCATTGGTGTAGTAGGCGTTTTAGTTGCACCAGTGTTAGCTGCTATTGGCGCGTTGGCAGCACTGGTAGGCGAGTGTAACATTACAGTTGAAAGGGAAGAGCAAGAAAATAAAAGTTAAATTAATACACGCAAAATCCATTTCAAATACAAATCAAACTCACTTAAAAAAGTGATAAATGTCACTTTTTATAACCCATTGTTGATATACCTTCGGCCATAATATTTTTTCACTTTAAATTAACCTTTTTATCTTAAGATAAGTTTGTGTTAATTTGAACAATATGGAGAATGCGGCCTTGCTGAATGCTATAATACAAAACGCTATTGACGGCATAATAACCATAAGTGACCGTGGAATCATTGAACTGATCAATCCGTCGGCCTGTAAGCTATTTGATTACACGCCCGAAGAAGTTATTGGGAAAAATATTTCTGTATTGATGCCGCCTCCTGATCGGAGCAACCACGATAACTATATCAGCAGGTACCAGCACACCGGCGTGCCGCATATCATCGGAATTGGGCGCGAAGTTACAGGACTAAGAAAAGACGGCACCAAATTCCCGTTCAGGTTAGGTGTAAGTGAAGTACAGTATTCCGGGCGTAAAATATTTACCGGGTTTATTCATGACCTAAGCAGGCAGAAGGAGGCAGAAGAACAACTAAAGGATTATGCCGCCCACCTGGAGGAACTTGTAGAAGAACGCACGCTATCTTTGAAAAATACTGTAACTGAGTTGCACCGGGCAAAGGAGGAGGTGAGCCAGTCGTTAGAAAAAGAAAAAGAATTAAGCCAGTTAAAAAGTAGGTTTGTTTCAATGGCTTCGCATGAATTCAGAACACCTTTAAGTGCTGTACAACTATCAGCATCACTTATTGATAAATATGCTGAGCCTTTTGAAAACGGCCATATTACCAAACACGTAGGGAAAATAAAAAATGCTGTTGGTAACCTAACCACTATTTTGAATGATTTTTTATCGCTCGAAAAACTGGAAGCAGGAAAGGTGGAACCGACATTTATCAGATTCGACCTTGTTAAACTTGCGGAAGATATTACGGAAGAGATGCAGATGGTTGCCAAACAAAACCAGAATATTATTTACCAGCATACTGGTATTAATAATATAGTCACCCTCGACCCAAATTTGCTGAAAAACTGTATATTTAACCTCATAGGCAACGCCATAAAATATTCGGGTGAAAATACTTTTATTGAATTTAATACCGAAATAAACGACCAATACTGTACCATTATAATTAAAGATGATGGCATAGGCATTCCAGAAAATGATCAGAAACATTTGTTCGAAGCATTTTTCAGGGCACACAACACCGGCAATATTCCGGGTACCGGTTTAGGGCTAAATATAGTAGCCCGCTATACCAACCTGATGTATGGTCATATTGATTTTAAGAGCAGTGTTAACCATGGGACTATATTTACCCTATCATTTCCAATGTCATGAAAAAAAAAGTACTTGTAATTGAAGACAATACCGATATCAGAGAAAATGTGGTTGAAATTTTACAACTGGCAG
>NZ_CAIWNH010000142.1 GCF_903913935.1 uncultured Mucilaginibacter sp. | reverse complement strand
GAGGGTTCTTTCGAGTTTATAACCATGAACCGAGTTACGCTGCAGTTGTTCCAGGTGTATGTGATGCACGAAAATAAAAGATGCCGTTTTCACATGCAGCTAAATGACTCAGGCGTATTTTCCATCACTAACAAGCAGGTTTGCCCGGAAATATTTTACGGGCTTGAAAGTACGCTCAGTGACGCGATTTTGAAACTTGGAAAGGTTTGAAGTTAATTCCCTAAAACCGGCCCAACCGGGTAATTATTTACTTTCACCAAAAAATGTAAAACAGTACTGCATATCATATATACGCTGTACTGTTTTACAAATACGTTTTTCTAAGGCATAGCTGAGTATATATAAAAGCAGAAATTTTCATCACCGTTTACCGGCAAGTAAACGTCTTTAAATATGCCATCAACAAAATGGTTGTAAATAACTTGACCATTTATTATTTGGGCATCAAACAGATCATTTGCCAGCCGGTCCAGGTCATATAATTTTGCAGCGGCTACAATAGCTGCACCATACAGGGTGCCGTTTTCATCCAACCTGTCTATGCGATCTAGGGCAAGCCAAAATAACTCATCATCGATATCAAACCTGGCATCAATAGTAAATACAAACTGTAATAGGCTGACCTGGGTGATATCCTCCAGATTGCTAATTAAGTTCAGATAAAACGAAGGGTTACGAAGTGCACCGCGTGTCACCTCAGCCCAAATAGTTGGGTTGATCTGCTGGGCCTCATGGATATCTGTAAGCATTGGCTTTACGCTCTCAAATAAATATTCACGGGTATTGATTTTAAATGGTTGTTCATTATAAATAACGAACGCTGACTGATTCTCCTCCAGCATTTCAATATGGATCTCTTCGCGGGTGCAGCCCATCAGTTGAATGAATGCTGCGGCGAAAGTGTCAATAGGTATTAATTGAATAGTTTTCTTGATTTTTTTCATGATTTCAGTTGATAACTTTTAAAAGTGTAGGTGATAAACTTTCCAGGTTTAGCTTCTGGAGCAATAAATAAATAAAGTTTATTCCAAATAGCAGGCCGGTATTATTGATGCCAGCCTGCTATTGTAATACTGATCAGAAGAGTACTACCCCGTGTTATCCTTCACAGCGAAGGTAACAGTATGATAGATCTCGTCACCGCTAAGCGTGGCTATG
Source organism: uncultured Mucilaginibacter sp. (assembly GCF_903913935.1). Classification (GTDB taxonomy): domain Bacteria; phylum Bacteroidota; class Bacteroidia; order Sphingobacteriales; family Sphingobacteriaceae; genus Mucilaginibacter. The sequence goes on along the minus strand of NZ_CAIWNH010000142.1, from coordinate 1,119 downwards.
TTAGCGGTGGATGCAATGCTGAACATGAGGCCGGCTCGCTTATTGTTAGGCAGCAATAGGCTCATGTAAAGGTCTAAATAGGTCTTACCATTGGCGTCAATTCGCTCGCGGTAACAATCAAATGATAAACTCATGTTTTGTTGATGATTTTTTGAGAGGTGAATAATTTGTTAATTGGCTGGTGTGGAATGCCGGTAGAGGAGATTACGTAACCCGATAGCAATGATTGGGTTAAGCGCTGAAAACTATTTACCAGGGATGGTAAATATCCAATTTATCAAATCTGAAAAGAAAGGGATTTAAAACAGGCCGGGGGTACACCACAAACCAAAACAGAGTAGGGGGTAGTTAATGAAGACCCCGTGACAGTCTATAAAACACTTTCAAAAAATTTGGATAAAAAAATTTGTTAATCCAGTTATCAAAAAAGCTGTCCCTGAGCAGGCATAACTATATTGAGGATATTGTGTGTGTGGATGGTATGGGTAAGCTGGTGTTGGTAGGTAAAACCATAATCCCTATTTAACAGTTGACAGTGGATAATCGATTGATCCTTTATTAAAAGGAAAGGTATTGGGCCCATAAAAATTGGGGAGGTTATCAGGTCAACCAGACGACATTTAATCCTTATGAAATATTCCCATGATTTGGCTGGTATAAATAACAAAAGGCGATTTGTTGAAAGGCTGATTTTTAAAACGCGAACAAAACAATATTTGGTGGGTGAGGTTATTTAATTACGTCAAAAACTGGCAAATAAAATCAGGAGACTTTAAATTTCTTGTACAATTATTTACAAAAACAAAATAATGAACACAAAACAAATCGTACTTGCATCTAGACCAAAAGGCATGGCTACCGTTGATAATTTCAGATTTGAAAACATCGATTTGCCGGAAATGCAGGTTGGGGATGTGCTCTTGAAAGGCTTATATTATTCAGTCGATCCTTATATGCGCGGTAGGATGAACGATGCAAAATCATACGCTCCTCCTTTTCAAGTTGACCAGAGTATAGAGGGTGGAGTAGTAGCTACAGTGATTGAAAGTAAATCAGATCATTTTAAAGCCGGAGATACAGTTATTGGAGGTTTGCCCTGGCGTGAACAAATTATCGCAT
>NZ_CAIWNH010000141.1 GCF_903913935.1 uncultured Mucilaginibacter sp. | reverse complement strand
TTGCATGGTGTGGGTGTTAGTTGCGTTAACGCACTTTCTATTCATTTAACTGCCCTTGTTTACAGGGATGGTAAAATATGGACCCAGGAATATGAAAGAGGGAAACCGATGTTTGATGTTAAAGTTATTGGCGAAACCGATAAAAGAGGCACAACCATTATCTTTAAGCCCGATGCAGAAATATTTTCCTTAACGACTGAATATAAATATGAAACCCTTGCCGCCCGTTTACGTGAGCTTTCATTCTTAAATAAAGGTATCCGCCTTACTTTAACTGATGAGCGGGAAACTAGCGAAGACGGTACGCACCCTATTGAGGAATTCTATTCGGAAGGCGGCTTGCGTGAATTTGTTCAATACTTGGATGGTACGCGGGCGCACCTGATACCGGAACCTATTTATATTGACGGTAACAAACAGGGTATACCGGTAGAACTGGCACTCCAGTACAATGATACCTATACAGAGAACGTTCATTCTTATGTGAACAATATTAATACCATTGAAGGCGGTACACATGTTGCGGGTTTCCGCAGGGGCTTAACCCGTACACTAAAAGCGTATGCTGATAAAGAGGGGCTTCTTAAAAATATGAAGATCGAAATTACAGGGGACGACTTCCGCGAGGGACTTACTGCTGTAATTTCAGTAAAAGTAGCCGAGCCGCAGTTTGAAGGTCAAACAAAAACGAAACTTGGCAATAACGAGGTAATGGGCGCGGTGGATATGGCCGTTGGTGAGATGCTTGGCAATTACCTGGAGGAACACCCAAGGGAAGCACGCATGATTGTAAATAAGGTGATCCTTGCGGCTACCGCACGTGCAGCAGCACGTAAGGCCCGCGAAATGGTGCAGCGCAAAAACGTAATGAGCGGATCAGGATTGCCTGGTAAGCTTTCGGATTGCGCAAATTCAGACCCGGCACTTTGTGAGTTATATCTTGTGGAAGGTGACTCGGCGGGCGGTACTGCCAAACAGGGCCGCGACCGCGAGTTTCAGGCGATTTTACCTTTAAGAGGTAAGATTTTGAACGTGGAGAAAGCCATGGAGCACAAGATTTACGAAAACGAGGAAATAAAAAATATGTTTACCGGCCTTGGCGTCAGTATTGGCACACCCGAGGACGATAAAGCTTTAAACATCAGCAAACTCCGTTATCATAAAATTGTGATCATGACGGATGCTGACGTTGACGGATCGCACATTACCACGCTGATATTGACTTTCTTTTTCCGTTACATGAAAGAGTTAATTGAATACGGTTATGTTTATGTAGCCTCCCCGCCGTTGTACCAGGTTAAAAAAGGTAAAGAATTTGAATATTGCTGGACCGAAGAGCAGCGCGATGCAGCAGTACAGCGCCTGAAAGGTGCCGGAAAAGAAGACAGCGTGCATATACAACGCTATAAAGGTTTGGGTGAAATGAATGCCGAGCAATTATGGGACACTACCATGAACCCACGCACACGTACCTTAAAACGAGCCAGTATTGATAATGCAGCCGAATGTGACCATACTTTCTCTATGCTGATGGGTGATGAAGTTGCCCCTCGCCGCGAGTTTATTGAGAAGAATGCAAAATACGCAAGGATAGATACATAGTCCGATAATATTAGATTTGTCAACTCTCACGGAGTTGACAAATCTTTATTCCGGCTTAAGCCGAAGTTCTCCCTCCCCGTAATCAATCACCGCTTGATATTTCATTAATATATCCCCGCCAAGTACCCCCAAAACGTCGGGATGGCCTAATTGGCGGTAAGCGATATTAATAGTAGACAAATCCAAAACAGCCGCTTCAAAAGGTTCAACTAAAAATCCACCGATATAAAGATCATTGATCACTGCGGTTGAAGAGGTCATTGAATTTGTCCCCAGGCCGGTTGAAAGCTTGTCGCTGCTGGTTAAAACTGCGTGTTCATGCGCATGCAGCAACAGGGTTTCATCAAATGCCGTTTTGGAGGCACCGGTATCAAGTGCCAGGATAAATGGTTTCCCGAATAGCGTAATTTTAACCAGGGGATGAAAACCATCCTGCTGAAGATCGATGATTTGCAATGGAATTTTATAATGCGTTTTCCCTGTCATCCTTGTGAAATTTCGTGTTATTATCTGAATAAAGATGCAAGGTTAATAAAATCGGCCGGGTTGAAAACCTTAATATGAATATTCAATCCGCTGATCGTGCAATTACTCCTAAAACGGATACCCAATACCCAGGTTGAATACACCATGCTGCCCAAAATGAACTGGTGTAGCTGGGTTAGGCTCCAAAAACGGAAAACCCAGATCAGTCCGCAAAACCAATACATTGAAATTAAAACGCAGGCCAAAGCCTGCATCTGCAGCTATCTGGCTCATGAAATTTGTACCAAAGGCTGCCCCTGGTAAAAGTTTGTTACTGTTTAATAGCCATATATTGCCGGCATCGATAAACAGTGCGCCTTCAACTATGCTGAATAATTTGGGGCGATATTCGATATTGGCTTCAATTTTTATATCCCCTGATTCATCCGGCAGAAAACCCGTACCCGTTGCCAGGTTTGCCGGTAAAATATAGGCACCCGGGCCAAGGGAATGTGCCTGGAAACCCCGCAAGCTGTTGGATCCGCCAATAAAAAATTGCTGCGAATAGGGTAGTACGGTTGAATTACCATAGGGCAGGCCTATGTCTATCATAAAACGGGCTGCTATTTTGCTGTTTTGGCCTACTTTGTGGTAAAACCGTATCTCGTTCTCTAATTTTACATATTGGTTAAACGTAGTACCCAATAATTTACTTACTCTTCTCGGGGTATCGGCGCCCGTAAGCAAACCATAAATATTGCCTGACAAACTTACCTTGCCGTTATAATAAAGTGTGTTTGGCTTATTTGTTTCCATGGTATTGGTCCAGGTATAGCTGTACGATGGGCCGAAGGTAAACTGGGCGTTAATAATATGTGCCAGGGTAGGGTTACGTGTATTATGAATGCTGTCGATGTACTTCTGGCTTACATTCCTGGGGTTTACGTAAGTAATATCTTCCAGATCCAGCTGGTGTTGTACGTGTACATTTGGTTTCCATTGGTACCCGAACGAAGCGTTATACGAATTCAATGAATATAATTTTGAACGGTTAACAATGGTGTATCCTGCCGACAAAACGGTGCGGGGGATATAAGCGTTATCAGAATTGAAATTGAATGGTCCAACAAACCGTGGCCATGAAATAGAAGGCTCAACCCCATATTGATAAACATTGTAGCCGTTATTGTACGACCCGAATTGGATATCCTGGCTCGCGAAAAATTTTAGGGTAAACAGTTCGGCGCCCTTAAATAAATTCCTGTTCCTGAAATTCACGTCGATTTGGGTGCCATTGTAATTTGCAGATGTTTGCCGGGCAACAATATCGGCCTGTAATGATTTTCGACGCTGCTGGGTTAAAAAGTAGTAAATATCCAGTTTGGCTGAGTCGGGGGTTACATCCTCGAACCTGTTTTTTACAAATTTAAAAGGCCCCAGCTCAATAAAGCGGCTTAGCGAATTGGTATGTTCTGTACGGTTGTAAATATCGCCGGGGTGCAGCAATACGCTGTTTTTAAAGGTAAATGGCCGGAAGGTGTTCTTTGGGTCGATGACATTATACCAGCGGTATTTTACTGCCGAGTCCATTTTCAGCGCGGTATCCCGCAATTTGTAATCAGGATATACATAAATATTTCTTACGCTGTAGATCCAGCGGGCTTCTTCAGGCGTTTCGCCTTTCACTTTTACAAACAGATCCACCTGGTGCCCGGCAATAGTGCTGTCGTAGCGCATGATCAGGTCCTCGGGCGCGAAATAAAAAAAGCCTTCTTCTTTTAACCGGCTGTCAATCCTTATCCTTTCATTCTTGATCACATCCAGGTTAAATTTATCGCCAACCTTTAAATAGGTTTGTTTGGATGTACCCGTAACAGCAGTGTCCAGGTCATCATTTTCGGTTGGGAAGGTTATTTTTCGGTAATGGTAAGCGGGGCCGGTTTGAATAGAATACAGAACTTCAGCAATTTTTTTGTCCTTTTTGGTAACGGTGTCGCCGGATACCTGTGCCAAAAAGTACCCCTCATTTTGCAGGCGGTTTTGCAGAATACTGGCATTTTTAACGATATCGACATTGCTTAACAACACAGGCGGCTCGCCCAGCTTGGTCATCAGGAAGTGTTTTAAGCCTTTTCGTTTGGTGGTTTTGTTTTTTTCGTATTCATAAAGCTTAAACCTCAGGCCTAATATTTTGCTGTTTGGTTTTGGCCTAAGCAAATCCTCTAATTGCTCGGTAATGGTGTGTGCTTCGCTTTTAGTGACGTTTTTGTCTGTGATCGTTATTTTGGCCCCGTTATACAGTTTTTGCCCCGGCGCCAGGTACTTTGTTGTACTGCAGGCGCTTATAAAAAGAATGGTAAAAACAAAAAAAGCGTATTTGATCCTGGCCATATTAATTTGATTTTGTTTGCGGCTGACTCACAGTGGTTGTTGAATCCGCCTTTTTATCGGCCGCTTTTTGTATTTCGTTCTTCTTTTTCTGATCCTCGTTGTATTTTTTCTCATCCGCTTTTTCTTTTGCTGTTTTTTTAGCGAACAGTTCTTTCAGACTGTTAAAGTCATATGTGATGGTAAAGCCGACACCTGTCTCAACCACTTGTCCTTCCACCACAATATATTCATCGCGCCGGTAAACGCGCACCAGGTAGCGGCCGTCTTTGGTTAATTTATAATTGACGGATATGTTGCCTGCTATATCCGTTGTTTTTTGTCCCGGCTGGTTTTGGCCCTCCAGGTTAAAGTTATTGCCTACTGTTACCGTTACCCGGTCGTTGAGGAATTGTTTGGACAGGCCTACGTTCAAATCGGTCCGGTTTTGTTCTGTCCCGGTTGAGTAGTCGGCACCCGAAGTGAGGTCGAAACTTAACTGCACGCCGCCGATCAGGTTACCGGCAAGTTTATTGAGCTGGTCTGATAATAAGCTGCTAACGCTACCCCTTATGGCACTATTGAGCGTTGTTCCGCCGCCCTGGCTTTGCAATGGGTTATCACCAATAAAATGCCCCAGCACCAAAACACCCAATACCTGTTTGTTCATTTCGTTGGTATCCTGTCTTACCTGGTCAAGCCTGGAATTGACAGTGGAAATAACCTCCGGCCCCACAGAATAACTACTGTCGGGCAATACAATGTCAAAGCTGATATTGGGCTTTAACAACTGGTTTTTCATGTTCAGGTTCACGTTAAAAGGTAGTTTTTGTTTATACTGTATAGTATTTTGCGAACTGCCCAACTGGTCGCTTACCAGGTCGATAGGCGGTACATTGGCGATGTAAGTTGCAGTTAAATTTACGTTTGCAAGTGTCGGGTCGCCATTCCAGGTGATTGAACTTCCTTTTTTGAACAGGAATTTCCTTTTTACCGTCGCATAGGATAAATTATAAGAGCCCTGCTCTACCGTATAAGTCCCGGTTAGGCTGGTTTTGCCACTCGGGTCAATCGTCATATTCAACTGCGCATCGCCTTTTACTTGCACCACATCGCCATTCCTTTCATCCACCACCATGGTGAAATTTGCACCCTTGCTTATTTTTATGGTAGCAGAGACATCCAGTCCTCTCAATCCTGATTTTCGCAGCGAATCCAATTGCCTGGCCAATATCAGCGAGTCCTCTTTGGATTCATGCGGATTTATTACCTCCACTACACCCTTCCGATCCTCAATCCCAGGATCATTTTCGGGTAACACAATGGTCATATCGGTTTTGTCATTAACTGTTAAGGTAGCATCGACTACCGGTTTAACCATCGTGCCGCGGATCTTTATCCTCGAATCGACATAAAGCTTAACATAGTATAGCTTATTATTTTCCTTGGTTGAATTGATGACCCTGAAATTGTCTGCTGTAATATCAAGCCCGAAGCTATAATCTGTATAGTTTTTGGTGTAAAGCGTACCTGCCACCACCGCTTTATTACCCAGTGAATCAACCAGTGTAAAATCGTTAAACAGGATGCCATCATTGTTAAAGGTTAGGTTCTCGTTTGGCATAGTAAAGTAGGAGTTCAGCATAGCTACGTTGAATCCTACTTTATTGAAGTTCACGTTGCCCCGTACTTCAGGCGCGCTTGTTGTACCTGCAATCTTCAGGTCGCCACTAAGTGTTCCGCTGGCATTGCGGAGGTTTCCAAAGCTAAACCCTTCAATCCCTTTCATGTTCAGGCTGGCTATATTCAGATCGAAGTCTAGCTTCCCGGCCGGATTGGTATAATACAGCCCTTTCATATTTACCTGGTTGCCTCTGCCGCTGATCGAAATGTCCGCGTTATAGGCATTGGCGGTTTGGTTGTTTACTTTTAAGGCGATGTTGCCGACTGTATCTTCTTTAAAATTAAAATCCCTGATGTTTAAGTCAGAAGAAAAAGTCATTGATTTTTGCAGGTTGGCCAGGTGCACGTTGCCATCAATCACCCCGCCAACCTGCAACGAATCCTGTTCCGCCGCGCGTGTTAGGGTTTCTATTTTGAAATTTTTAAAGTTTACGGTAACGGGTGCGTTCATTGTTTGCGCATCGCTGTTTACACTTAATACCTGTCCGCTGTTAGATATCGCAAAATTTTTGGCTAATAAACCTTTAGAACCAAATTGAAGGGCGTTGTCTGGAGCTACGGTCCAGTTATTATAATCGAGCATTAACCCGTTCTGCAGAAAGCTGAACTGGTATTCATCAGGCATTACGCTGAATACACCAGCCATCCGGTACCGCTCTTTTTTCGCTGCATCACGCACCTGCAGGTTTAAATTCAGTTTGTTGTTTTGTGCATTGCCAGTAACGCTGGGATATAAAAGATCTACTGAAGAGCCCGCTTTGATCTCATCCGCCGTTACACTGTAATTTAAGGCATTGTTGCCGGTATTGATGGCCAGCTTCAGGTTGTTGACGGCGTTAGTGCCGTAAACAACCCGGGGCATAGAGCCGTTAACTACCAGGCTGCCCGTTTGGCTGTCAAATTGGCCGGTGATTAAAACGGGGTCGAGCGTTTTCAGGTCGGGCACAAATTCGGCAGTGAGCGGGGTTTTAATCAAATGAACCTCAAAATTAAAATGTTGCGGCGAGTAGGCTGGTTTTCCTTTAGCCATAGGTTTCGCCATTGCAGTATTGTAATATTTATTGATAACGTCCTGCAAAGCAGGGGCAACTTCGGTCAGTTTATATTTGCCGCCCATATGTGCATACAGCATAGGCGCCTTTAGCTTTATGGTGCTGCTATCCGCATTGGCGGTGGAAACCAGGCTGATGGTATCCATGTGGATCAGCTTTCCTGGCTGATTGATCAGCAGGTCGGTTATTTTTATATTGGCGTTCAGATAATTGGCGTCAGCAGTAGGTATATCTGCCAATATTTTGCCATGAATACGCATTTCACCAGTTGTTAATTTTAACTTCTGCAGGTTGATGCTATCAATCATCAGCGTAGCATTTATTGACGGATATTTTTTGTTCATATTAGCCTTGCCATCCAGTGAAAAGTTGATGTTAGGGTCCTTCATGCGGGCAATCGCTGTATAACTGCCGTTGTGGGCCGTGCCCGAAAGTACGAGGTGCTGGTAATTATATCCTTTTATATAAGCCTGAAATACATCCCCACTAAATTGTATATCGGCTTTTTTAGGGTCGAGGCCGGTACCTTTAACAGTGGCGGTTAATGAAATATTGCCAATGGTTTGGGCCTGTTTGGTAAGCGCGCCAACGTTAAGGTTATTAGCTTTAATATTGGCTGAATAGGATGCAGTTGCTTTATTTTTTCTATTTTTCATTACAGCGTCCAGATCCAGTGCGCCGTAGGTAGTGCGCAGGCCCAGCTTTGTTGTAAAATTGTACATGCCGCCTTTAAAAGTTCCTTTAAGATTAAGGTTAGATGGAATGTTTACCGATGCCGGTATCATTCCTGGTGAAACCAGTTTGGCTATATCGGCGTTACTGGTATTAAAATCGATAAGGTTTATATTGAAATAAACTTTATTCATATCAGGCAGGCCAACAAGAGTTGCCGTGGCTTTGATATGGGTTTTGCTTAACCCGCTGATCTCGAGGTTGGGAATGGCCAGGTTATTTACCTTACCGATCACTCTCCCATTTATACTGAAAACAGCATTTGGCGCATGTTTAAACGGGTCGGTTGCTGCCATAGATGGCATTAATAATAGCACATCCTTTAAACTGAGCCGGCTGCCATCGAGGTTTGCATTTACATAAAGTTTTCCTGGATCGCTGCTTAATGAGGCGATTGACGGATAATTTACTTGTATTTGTCTTTGGAGGTGTGTTTGTGGCGTTTCAATTAGCAAGTCATTTAGGTACGCGCTTTTTGGTCCATATAAAAACGTGGTATGAAATTTATTGATGGCCAGCCCGCTTTTATCATGAAAGGTAAATGATTTCACTTTTCCTGAAATCGTGTCAGGGCTATAAGTTAAGTTTTCTATTTCCGTGTTCAGGTTGCGAACGTCCAAATGGCCAAAATCCAGTCCTTTTGGCAAAGGTTTTTGTACCTCGTTGTCAAACTTAATGTTGTCATCGTTAAAGCTTATTTGGTTTATTACTGCATGCCAG
>NZ_CAIWNH010000140.1 GCF_903913935.1 uncultured Mucilaginibacter sp. | reverse complement strand
CAAGTATTACTGAGGATGAAATTTCAAAAGTTGAGAATTTGTTGGATAGTTTTGTAGCCATTTACAACAAAAACGCCACTGAATATGACCAAAAAATAGACAAGCCCAAATCGTATTTCAAACAATTAATCGTAGTTATCAATTCAAAGGGCGAAAAAGAAGTTTGGGTAAACTGTTTTTGTTCCGCATCGGATAAATCTTACTGGAAAAAAGATATTGTTCAGGTAGAAGACGGCGGAGGTTGTTATTTTCAGTTGAGGGTTAATTTAACCAAAAACTTTGTTCATGATTTTCGCGTCAATGGCATAGCCTAATCAAAATAAAAAATCCCGGCCAAAACCAGGGCTTTTAATTAGTGAATTATTGATTAAGGTTTGATCAACTTTAACCAAACCCAATCGTCTTCTTCCCGGCTTTCGGTCTTTAATGACTTCCGGACTTACATAAATATACAACAAATAGGTGGTTTAATTTGTTTGGGGGAAGATATTGACATGGATTTGACATGAAATTCAGCGTTAATTGCCTCATTTCACCCGACCTATATTTCAGTATAACAAATATTAATAAACGCAAATTTTCTCAAAAACTACTGACAGGATTTTGTCACTGACAAAATCCTGTCAGTAGTTAAGTTATTAATTATAAGCCGTTTAGCGCTTTGTAGCAGGTTGTAGCACGTGTAGCGCTACGCAACAAAAACTTCAACGCGACATTTATTATTTTAGCGTTAAAAACCTCCTGACAGCGCAGAAAAAATCCCGGCGATGGGCCAGGATTTTAATTATTGAATGAATGAGTTAGTGAATTAGTGAATTCAAAAACCTTTCGCCTTTCACCTTTATGCTTTCACCTTTTTCAGTTCCTCTGCCATTGCCGCGCCAATTTCAGCAGGAGATTCTACCACGCGGATGCCGCATTCACGCATAATTTTCATTTTTGCTGCCGCGGTGTCATCTGCTCCGCCAACTATCGCGCCGGCGTGGCCCATACGGCGTCCCGGAGGCGCGGTTTGGCCTGCGATAAAACCTACAACAGGCTTGGTGCCGTGTTCTTTGATCCAGCGGGCTGCTTCGGCTTCCATGCCGCCGCCGATTTCGCCGATCATAATGATACCGTGGGTATCCGGGTCGTTCATCAACAGTTCAACCGCATCTTTGGTTGGGGTACCAATGATCGGGTCGCCGCCAATGCCAATGGCAGTGGTGATGCCCATACCGGCTTTTACTACCTGGTCAACTGCTTCGTATGTTAAAGTACCTGATTTGGACACTACGCCCACGTGGCCTTTTTTAAAGATAAAGCCCGGCATAATACCAATCTTGCTTTCGTCGGCAGTAATAATACCCGGGCAGTTAGGGCCAATCAAACGGCTATCCCTGCCTTTTAAATATTCTTTCACCATGATCATATCCTTTGTAGGGATCCCTTCGGTGATACATACAATTACTTTAATTCCTGCTTCGGCCGCTTCCATAATGGCATCGGCAGCAAATGCAGGGGGCACAAATATGATAGATACATCGGCGCCTGTTTTTGCCACCGCGTCGGCTACAGTATTAAATACCGGCCTGTCGAGGTGGCTCTGGCCGCCTTTGCCCGGCGTAACACCGCCAACCAGCTGGGTACCATACTCTATCATCTGCGATGCATGGTAAGTACCTTCGTTCCCTGTAAAACCCTGAACTATAACTTTGGAATCTTTATTTACGAGTACACTCATTGTGCTTTTTGAATTTATAGCGCAAAGCTAAAGTTTTTGATCGAATGTCAAGCCCCCTTGCCCCCTAAAGGGGGAATATTTTTACAATCTGTATAGCTTCATTTAAATCATCTAAAAACGGGATGCCTTTTCCCGTCTAATATTCAAAAACTCCTCCGCTAGTTAGCGGAGGTTGGGGGGCCAGGCTGCGTGTACTCCCCTTCACTCTTCGCGATAACAATGGTCGCTATCCCGTTCCCGATCATATTGGTAATCGCCCGCGCCTCCGACATAAACCTATCAACCCCCAATAATATGGCTACGCCTTCCGCAGGGATGATCTTTATCGCTGCAAGCGTAGAAGTTAAAATGATAAACCCGCTGCCGGTTACGCCAGCCGCGCCTTTACTGGTGATCATTAATATCCCTATAATGGTGAGTTGCTGCACCAGCGTGAGCGGGATATGAAATACCTGCGCCAAAAATATCACCGACATCGACAGGTAGATCGTCGTCCCATCCAAATTGAATGAATAGCCTGCGGGGATCACCAGCCCCACCACCGAGCGGGAGCATCCGAATTTCTCCATTTTATCCATCATGGCGGGCAATACCGATTCGGAGGAAGAGGTGCCCCATACCACCAGGATCTCTTCCTTAATAAAAGCCAGGTATTTCCATAAGCTGAATTTGTACAGGTAACAAATAAGGTTGAGTACACCGAAGATGAAAAATATAGAAGTGAGGTAAACCGAGCCCATCAATATGCTCAATGGCTTGAGTGTTTTGAGGCCAAAGGTACTGATGGTATAGGCCATCCCGCCAAAAGCACCAATGGGTGCCACACGCATTACCATGTGCATGATCTTGAAAAAAACTTTACTGAATTTATCAAATAAGCTGATCACGGTTTGCCCGGTTTCGCCCAGGTGACTGAGCGCAAAACCAAACAATATCGCGAAAAACAGGATCTGCAAAATGTCGCCCTTTGCAAAAGCCTCAAATATATTGGGTGGTACGATATGGGTTAAAATATCCAGCCAGTGCATGTCAGCAGCGGCTTTTTGGTAAACGGCCAGTTTAGAGCTATCTGCGGCAATTTTGCTAACGAAACCATCTCCGGGCCTTAAAATATTGGCGACGATCATCCCGATAACCAGGGCGCAGGTACTTACGATCTCAAAATAAAGTAAAGCTTTGCCCCCTACCCGGCCCACTTTTTTCATATCACTCATACCTGCTATGCCCAATACGATGGTAAAAAAGATGATCGGCGCGATGAGCATCGTGATCAAACTGATAAAGGTTTGGCTGATGATTTTTGCTGTCGGTCCAAAAGTGGGGAAGCAAAAACCAACGATTACGCCTAACAGGATGCCTGCCAGTACCTGGAAATTTAAATTGGTAAGGAGTTTCTTCATGCAAAACAAGTATACAATTAAAAAGAAGACTTTTAAAGTGGCAAAGAATTATTTAGGTTGAAGGAGATAAAAACGCCCGTCTGCTTGGCGTAGCAGACGGGCGGATCAAATATTTTAGTGGATGTGTATTTCCTGTTATGCTACCGCGCCTGTTTGCAGGTTTACGTTATATGCTTTACCATTAATAGTTACTGCTGCCATGTGGTTGCCAAGGAACGTAATAGTACCCTGGTAATTCCACGCGCCTTTAGGACCGCTTCCGCTGGTGTTAAAGGTAGCCGTACCGCTGATCACATCGCCCGCAGCCGGGCTAAAAATTACTGAAGTAAGGGTGTAATTAAAAACTTCGGTACCGCTCCTTTTAGTACCCGTATTGTACTGGTAACTTCCGTTTGAGGCTAATGAACCGTTAAGCGATAAATTTTCATTTTGATTTAATGGAT
>NZ_CAIWNH010000139.1 GCF_903913935.1 uncultured Mucilaginibacter sp. | reverse complement strand
TTTTTGATCTTGTCGTTTTCCAATTGACTTAAATAAGCATTGGATATGCCTGATTGGGTTTCAACCTCCCTTAAAGAAAGCCGGCGTAGTTCCCGCGCTTCTTTTAATAACCCCCCCAGTGTTTTTTTCTCTGCTGCCATACTGCAAAGCTATATAATCTAATTCTAATACGCAAGTGCTAATTTTATCAATCTATAAATCAAGCAATTGCTAATTATATCAAATATTTATTTAGCAAATGCTTGATATAATTAGCAATTGCATTATATTTGCAGTATCCTTAATTAATTTAAATATGGAAAATCAAAATAAGGGGGCAGGCCTTTCAACTGCCAATCAGTTTTTAAAGCTTATCATCGAGGGTAAAACTTTCGACTGGAAAGAGCAGTACATTTTAGGTAAACAAGTCCGTGAATTGGGTAGTGCGCCTGAAGAAAGTAAAACGTTCCTTGCCATTGAAAAGCCTTGGGTCGATGAACACATCGGTGACGATGACAAAGTAGACCTTGCGCGGCCCGGTATTGAACAGTTCTATTTTAAACGTTTATTGCTGCTAACCATTAATGGCCAAACCTACAAATGGTACGAACAGTACATAACCGGCATTGAAGTTCGGAAGTTGGCAGGTATCGTTGCGGATGAAAAATTGTTCCTGGCGATTGAAAAACCCTGGGAGGATGAACATATCGCGGATGAAACGAAAGTTGATTTGGCACGCCCGGGCATTGAACACTTCTATTCCAAAAAGGAGGGGCCAAAAAAAGTGACGATCACCATCAACCAGAATCCTTTCGAGGTAGTGCCTGGTGTCCACACTGTTGCCGATTTAAAGGCCATCGGAGGGGTTCCATTAGCCTATGACCTAGATCAGGTCATCAACGGCAAGTTAACACCTTTGAAAGACGATGGCAAAGTGGATATCTACGGCGGTGAGCAATTCATCGGCCATGTTAAGGACGGTTCATCATCTTAATCTGTTTAACATGAAATTTTCAGAAGAACAAATCGCTGAACTCAAGGCAATCATCCCCTCCGTTAGCTATGCTAACGAGGGGGGATATGATTATCTCCTGCTGGAAAACCTGGTTTTGCCTGACGGGTGCCAACCCGGTGTAGTTGATGCGCTGCTTTGCCCTAATCCACGGGAGGGGTACCAGTCGCGGCTATTTTTCGCCAGTAAGATTACCGGTGGCCCGCAACGCAACTGGAATGGTAATATACGGGCTTTAGGCCGCAACTGGTATGCGGTATCCTGGGCGACCAAACCAGGTTTGAAATTGGTCGAAATGTTATCTATTCATTTGAAAGCACTAAGGCACCCATGAAAAATATAAAAACGGTAATAAAAATGAGGTTGCCTGGCAGCCTTTACCAATGTATGCTAGCCGATCTAAAAAGGTCACACAAATTTGCTTATGAACGTGTCGGGTTTGTATACGGCAAAACCACAGTATTAAGCGATGGCACGTATCTGATCAATTATACAGAATATCATCCGGTAGCCGATGAACATTACATAGAGGATGAAAGCGTAGGGGCGCGAATCGGCTCGGCTGCTATTCGCGGAGCTATGCAAATAATATTAGACGAAAATTTCAGCGGCTTTCACATTCACTTGCATAACCATATTGGCCAGCCCCGGCCGAGTGGGGATGATAAAGAGGGATTACCGGGTGTTGTCGAAAGCTTTGCTAATGTAAATCCGAATCAGCCACATGGAATTTTGATTTTAAGTAAAGATTCCTTTTACGCGCTGGTAAAGGTAAACGGAGAAAAACATTTTGTGATACCCGAGATAATCGCCGCTGTGCAGTACCCGATGGTTTTACAGTTTCCTGGTGCGCATACCTTGCGGCAAAGTAACGTATTGCAGCGGCAGTCATTTTTAGGCGAACGCTCAACTTCAATTTTTGCGCATCTAAAAGTCGTAATAGTTGGCCTTGGTGGTGGCGGATCTCACTTAGTGCAGCAATTAGCCCATCTGGGTGTAAAGCATTTCATACTTTTTGATTTTGATCGGGTGGAAGACTCAAATCTTAACCGGCTAGTCGGAGCTTATTTTGAAGATATTGCCCAAGCACGCTTAAAGACAGAAATCGCCAGACGTATGATCCTAAATATCAATCCCGAGGCAGATGTTAAAATTGTTAATTCGCGCTGGCAGGAAAACGCAGAGGCACTACAGGTTGGCGATGTGGTATTTGGTTGCGTGGATACCTATGAAGGCCGGAGCCAACTCGAAGCAGAATGCCGTAGGTATTTGCTGCCATTCATTGATATAGGCATGGATGTGCATAAAAGCGTTGAGTGTAACCAGATTTCAGGGCAGGTCATACTATCTATGCCTGGTCAGGCCTGTATGCGATGCATGGGGTTTATTACCGAAGAAAAGCTGGCTACCGAAGCGGCCAAATACGGTAACGTAGGTGGAAGGCCACAAGTTATTTGGCCAAACGGATTACTGGCATCATCAGCTATCGGTATTTTCACGGATTTGGTAACAGGCTGGTCCGGTCAGAAAAATAGGTTGGTTTATATAGCTTACGATGGAAATACTGGTTTATTGAATAACCATATCCGGTTAAACTTTATGGAGGATATGTGTACGCACTATAGTTTATTGGATTTAGGTCAACCTGTCTTTAAAAAACTTTAAGTTTTATTACACCCATATTAATCTAATATTTACCATTTTTCCTATTTTTTGGTGAATATTAGATTCCAAATATTTATCACTTTTTTAAATAGAACCGGTACAAATATGGTACAACAAAATTTTGACATTCGCTTTTTTGTTTGTAAATTGCTCACCGTAAATAAGATACAAGTTATTTTTTCAAGATAAGCGTAAGACTCATAATCTTTTGGTCCCTGGTTCGAGCCCAGGTGGGCGCACAACTTACCCTTTGTTCGGGTCTTAAAACCCCTTAAATAGCTTATTTAAGGGGTTTTTTCATTTATTATCCCCTCAACAACCCTTAAGAAAGCCAAACTTCTGTGCACTTAACTGAGCACCTGTTTTAAGTATTTAACTTAGTGCTCAGTTTTGATCTTATGTGCTAATTAACAGCATTTTACAAGGAATAGAAATCTTTGAAAGCTGAATGATTGCAAATTATCGCCAGCGCAATACAGCGTGGCCATAACCAACAAAGGATCAAATTAAAATTATATTTTATGAAAACTGCACAATCGTTTCGAATTCACTTTGTCTTAAGGGCGTATTTAGCCAAAAATGGAAAAGCACCACTTTATGTCAGCGTAACCGTAAATAAGGAAAAATGCCTGATCGGGTTAAAACAAAGTATTGACCTCAATAATTGGGATACTGAAAAAGGTATTCCTAAAGGAAACCGTGAACAGGTTAAAACGCTGAACAGCTATTTGGACGAAGTTAAATTAGCGCTTGGCAACTGCTATAAGGATTTAATGCTTAAAGGACGGTTGCCGTCTGCAACCGCCGTCAAAAATCTTTACCTCGGAGAAGCTGACGAAGGTTTCACGCTGAGTAAGCTTTTTACTTACCATAACGAATCTTCTACCGAAGACTTGAAATGGAGTACCCTTAAGCATTATTACGTCACCCAAAGGTATTTAGTAAAGTTCCTGGGAGATTCTTATAAAGTCTCTGACATATACCTTAGAGAATTGAATTATAAATTCGTTAAGGATTTTGAGGTTTACCTTCGTAACCATAAGCCAAAGGATCACCAAAAGCC
>NZ_CAIWNH010000138.1 GCF_903913935.1 uncultured Mucilaginibacter sp. | reverse complement strand
TTATCTGGTTTAAAACCCGAATCACTGAATAAAAAATGCGCTCCGTATCTCACCCCGGAACGCATCAACCCGTCTTTTACCAAATAAATTAAGGGTTTTCATCAACTAAAACTATCTTTTATTACATTAAGCAATGCTGCAACAAAGCTACCGGCACATCGCGAAACGTTTTTCACCACAATTTCACTACCGTTGCTTTACCGTTATAGCTAACTGCTTCGTCAATATTCGTCGTAGCTATTGCGCCTGAACCATGTTTGCCGTTGACCACAACAATGTTGAAGGTATGCTGCTTCAGCATACCTGGAAAACTGCCTTTGGTATCTGATATGCTTAGTTTTTTCTGCCGGTCATTCCAGGTTAATGTAAAGGTTGCTGATTGCCCTTTCTCGTAATTATAATTATCATTCTCGTCCTCATAAAACGTAAATCTGCCATCGGCACCCGGATAAATGCGCAACTCAATAACCTTGTTTGTTTTTTGCGTGGCGTATTCCATATCGGGGCCCATTGGTATAATGGAAACTGCCCGTACATAAAGAGGCATGGTGCCGATAGCTGCATCGGCGGCAATGGTAACTCCTCCCGCTAATTTTTCGCCGGTCCAGAAGTCGTACCATCCAGTTGATTTTGGCAAGTATACATTTCGCGTTGTTTCCTCCCTCCCTGTAACCGGGTTAACTAAAAATGCGGGGCCAAACATATACTGATCAGGTATTTTGTAAACATTGGTGTCATTCCTGAAATCAAATGCCAGCGAACGCATCATGGTGTAATTGTCCGACGTAATTTTTCCCGCAAGCGAATAGATATAAGGCAACAGCCGATAACGCAACTTGTCATATTTTAAAAGGATTGCCCTGGTACCTTCATCCCAGTTTTTTGAAAATATGGCACGTTCACCATTGCCATGGATGCGCATGATGGGACAAAATGTACCAAACTGGAACCAGCGGGTAAACAGTTCCCTGAATTCGGGTTTCGACCAATCGGGAATGGTCCAGTTGTACTGGAATCCGCCTATATCCGATGTCCATATCACCGCAGCATTTCGCTGCTCGCCAGCAAAGGTCTGCCTGAGTAGAAAAAAGCCTCTTTTGTTAGGAATATCCCGCCGCCAGCCCTGGTAGATGCCGGTAGAATGCTCCAGCGAATAGGTGTTAAAATAATCAATGCCCTTACCGGTCCAAAAGTCGGCTTTCCTGCGTTCGTCCAATAACAGGCCGTTGTCCGGCTCACATTGATCAACCCACCATGCATCCCAGCCATATCTTTTAACCAGGCTGTCGCGGGCCATGTCCCAGTATAGTTCACGTGCTTTTGGATTGTGCGCATCGTAATAGGTATCAAAGGTATGGCTGACAACATTATCCCAGGTAATACTGGTTAATCCGCCCATTTTTTTCAGGGTATCAAAGTCTTTTGTTCCTTTACCGAATACAGGCCAGATAGATATCATTCCATGAATATTTGCTTTGTGCAATTCATCGACCAGATTTTTGGGATTTGGATAACGGTTCGGGTTCATTATATGGGAGCCGATCGGGAATGGGTCCCAATAATACCAATCCTGCACGATAACATCTACCGGGATGTGATTATTGCGGTACCCATCCTTTACAGAAAGTATTTCATCCTGGCTCATATACCTGTTCTGCGACTGGAACAGCCCGTATGCCCATTTGGCAAACATTGGAGCCTTGCCGGTGGCTGTACGGTACAGGTTGATGATCCGATCAAACCCGGGACCGTAAAAAAAGTAATAGTCGACCTGCCTGCCGCTTTCAGATACATATTTGAATTTGGTATTGCCTGCTTCGGCGCCATAAAAATTTGATGCCGAATAGTTATCCCACATCAGGCCATAGCCCCGGGTGGATAATAGTACGGGTACGGCCCCCGTCATATATTTTATAGCCAAATCCTGGTTTCTGCCTTTATAGTTGATGGAGCCTGTGTCTGTCGGGTGGCTACCCAGGCCAAAAAGCGCCTCGTCTTTGGGGGAGTTGAATTGAGTGCTAATATTACAAGTGCTTATCCCGGCTATGGTAGCCGGCGTTATGCTTTTATTATCTTCAGAAGCGATCTCATTACCGTAAATGTCGTCATAGGTAACATTGTTAGTGGCTTTGTTTATGATTACTTTCAACTTTGCCGTTATAATAGCAACGTGGTTCTTGTCTTCTGAAACCTTAAAAACCGGGTGTGCCCATTTTGCATTTACGATAAGTGATGACTTGGTGGTAAAGTTGTCGAAAATCGTATATTTTACTTCAATAATATCATCCTTGCAAACAGTAACCTTCATCAGGCCTTTATCTAATGTAAATATTAGCCCGTTTGCCTCTTTTTTGTACGAAATAACTGAGGCCCTCGCCACAGAGGTGTTAATTATTAAGAGCAACAGTACAGCCATTAAAATTTTGAACAAGCCGTACCTGAACATTAGTTTTTTGTTTAACATGAATACAGGTTTATTTAATTAATTGGTTATGTTTTCTTAAACCGGGCGAGAGGCAATTAATAATTATGGTCTTCATTTAAATACTGGTAGTTTGGCAAGTATAACAACCATATAAATTCAGCAACCTTAATAAATATTCTCGGGTTTATTCAAAACGTGCCAAAATTATAAAGGAGAAAAAAGAATGAACGGGTACAAAAGTCATAAAATAGAGTACGGAATGTTCAAATTAAACACAAACAGCAGTTTACTTATTCTGAAAGTCCCGATCAGGTCATTTCGATTTACTGGTTAACTAAATGAACAACTAATTGACTTTTATATTGTTAATTTCACAATGGTGCAACGAACGCGCCTCCTGTTCAATTAAAAAGTAAATTGTCTTTTTTTGTTCGTCGGTACTGACACGAATATATAAATGAGCTGATTTCATATTGGATAATTTATTTTATCCAATAACAACAATTTATCAGAGATAGGTAAACTGCTGATCAAAATGACTGTTTCTAAATAGAAACAATCATAAGATTACTTTAAACTCAACCGATCCAAAAACACTAAAAGTGGTATAAAGGGTTCAATTGGAGTTCCTCCGGCTCCACAAAAAAGCCCCCAGATAAGCTTCTGAGGGCTTTTTGCATTTACCGCTTCAAGTAGGTGTTACACCGCCGGCCGACTGCCCTAAAACAAAATAAACCGCAAGGCATGGTTTACACAGGGTTTACAGTTTCTTAAATTATTTAATTACAATTATTTGACAATCAAGTAGTTAATAAAATACCAGGTTTACACTTTCATTACTAATTTACTAACTAAATTAGTATTTTAAAAATATCTTTCGTACCTTTACTTTTCCTCCCAAAAAAATCATTATGACTTCCCAAACCGCCACTTTAACTGGTTGTACTGCCGTGCAGCAAAAAATTGACCGCCTCCTGGCGCTCACAAAGATCACCCTGAAAGATATTGACGAGCTGAGCCCGGCCGAACGCCAATGCCTTGAGCAAACCACTACCCAAACTTTGGCCAAATTAAAAGGCGCCGAAAGAGATCGTTTTCTGGACAAAATAGACCTGATCCTCCCTGCCGCTACTAAAAGCAGCATTTGGGAATATAACCACTTCATGATCAGTGATGCCATCGCCATATTGATGCAGCACCATGGCATCATGCCCACCAAAACCGCCATCGCCGAAGAAACCGGCCTCAGCCGCCAAACCATTAACAAACATTTTGCCGCATACAAAGCACAGCCCGAATTTATAGCGCAAATAGAACAGTTTAAGTTTATGGCCCCCAAAATTCTGGCCAACGTTTTTAAATATGCCAGCAGCGGCGACATGCGGGCCGCCCGCCTCTATTTCGAAATGGTTGGCGTAATCCATAAAACGCAAACCACCGTGATGCACGAACAGAACAACTATATCCAAATCAACAATACCATCGTCAGCCAGGAAAACGTTAAGCTATTAACCGCGGCGCAGCTAAAACAGATCGAAAATATTATTAGCCCTATTGCTACTAAAAAATATCCGCACCCGCGAAAAAACTGATCTCATAAGGATATAATCTGACCTATTGTTCCCCCCGTTCAGTAGCCGTAGCGAAACTGTCTTCCCGGCATGGGCCCGGCTGCCTTTTCGCTTGTGCCGTACAATCAAATATTTAAAGTACAAGCCTGAAATGTTACCTGCACAAGGGGGTGTAAATGCAAAGTACGTAGTTGAAAATACCTACCTATCGGTATTGCGCTGTCTTACAACGCCGGGTAGCTTTGAGAAAACTAAAATCAAAGCCAAAAGATAGAAAATGGCGGCTTTAGATGTATTGACACCCTTTCAAATTTTTAAATAACAGGTGCAGGAGCAATCCCAATATTTTTATAGCCCGTTCAATAACTTGCGTTTAACCTGAGCAACAAAATGCGTAAACTATTTATCACTTTACTTTTAATATCGCGCTTTATTCAATTATTTGCGCAGGATGCCATTAATGATTCAGTATCCGCAGCAACTAAATTTACCGAAGCCAAGGGCCTGTTTTATTCGGACAGAACCGCCTGTTTAAATAAAGCATTAGCAGCACTGGAAATTGCCGACCGGATAAATAACAAACCATTGGAAGGGAATATAAACAACCTCCTGGGAATACTCTATTCATACCAGGCAAAGTATGACCTATCACTAAATTATTTAAACAAGGCTTTAGTGTTTGCCAACACCTTAAACGATAACACGTTAAAATCAAAGGTTTATACCAATATCGGGCTCAACTACATGCAGCAGGGCGATCAGCTGAAGGCTATAGATGCTTCTTTAAAAGCAGTTGAAATATTGGAAGCGATCGGAAAAACAGATGGCGTGGGAAGTATTTATGCCAATATCAGCAATAGTTATTACGCCTTAAAAATGCCTGATAAGGCACTGGAATATGACGGATATGCGTTAAAAAACTTTCAGCAAACCAACCAGCAAACAGGTATCGCCAACGTTTATAATTCCTATGGGGTAATTTTTTCTGATCAGAAACAGCATCAAAAAGCGCTGGAGTATTACTCAAAATCATTAAAGATCAAACAGGCGCTAAATGACTTCACAGGCGTGGCCAATTCTTTACTCAACATAGGCGCCTTGTATATAGATACCAGGTCCTACCAAAAATCCCTCGAAAACCTAAAAAAAGCAAAAGTATTGTTTGAAAAAAACAAGGACCCAAAGGGTTTGGCCGAAGTTGCCCAGGAAATGGCTAACCTGAAATCAGCCATGAAAGATACCACAGACGTATTGGACTCGCAAAAGGCATACGACTATGCAAAAAAAAATACAACGATTGAACAGCAGCGCGACATCGCCTTCGACCTGGCGGGCAAATACCGCGACAGAAAGGATTACAGGAATAGCCTGAAGTACTATGCCATTTATGATAGTTTAAAGGACATCAGCCAAAGCACGATCATGCTGAAACAGGCTAATGAACTGGAGGCCCGTTACCAAAACGAAAAGAAAAAGCAACAGATCAGGCTCCTCAACGAACAAACTACCGTACAGCAATTACAGCTCTCCCAAAAAAACATGATCCTATTGATTATAGGTGGCGTATTCCTGCTGTTTTTGGTCATCAGCTACCAGTTTTATAACCGTTACAAACTTAAACAAGCGGCAGTTTTGCGCAACGAGGTGTTAAGACAGCAGGAGCTGGCTACCAAAGGAATTATCCAGGCCGAAGAAAGAGAACGTAAACGCATAGCAGGCGAATTGCATGATGGGGTGGGCCAGTTATTTACCACCGTTAAAATGAATATGGAAATTTTGATGGAGCGCTATTTGATCAGGCAGCCGGCCGCAGACATCCTTGCCGAAAAAACAATGGCCCTTGTTGATGAGAGTTGTGCTGAAGTACGCTCCATAGCCCACCAGATGATGCCAAACGCGTTAATAAAAAGCGGCCTTGTTTCTGCGCTGCGTGATTTTATCAATAAGATCCCCGCCGAAAAATTGAAAATATCCATGGAAACAACGGGCATTGACATGGGTTTGGAAAATACCACCGAAACTGTATTGTACCGGGTGATCCAGGAATCAGTAAATAATGTAATTAAACATGCCGAAGCAACAGCACTGGATATTTTGTTATTGTGCGATAAAAACGAGATCACCGTATCGATAGAAGATAACGGCAAAGGCTTTAATACCGATGATAAAAATAAGTTTACAGGTATTGGTTTAAAAAACATGATCAGCCGTGTGGAGTATTTAAAAGGTTCAGTTGATATTTCATCATCGCCGGGCAAAGGCACGCTCGTGGCTATATTTATCCCGAATAATTAAAAATAGGGCGCAGGTAAACCACGCTACTTTTCGCCTTTGTTGGTGTTTTTCACCAAAGGTGTTCGAAAGATTTAAATCACAGCCAAAACTCCCTCCCATCGGGAGGGGTGCGGCCGACTGTGAAGTGGCGGGGAGGGGTTTCGTCGCCATGTAGGAGATTGGTCAAGGGTAACATAGTTCGCGAAACCCCTACCCCCCGGCCAGTGCAAGCGTGCCGCTTGACTTAGGCAGTCTGGCTCAGTGCAATAAACAAAGCGACACGCCTAATTTGTTTGGTATCCAGAGGCACATCTGGAAAGGCGGACAGGAAAATTTAAGGGCCTAAACCGTAGAACAACTCAACCAGATCGAAAGCATCCTAACTAATAGGGCAGATAATAAAAATATCCGGGCCGGGGAATTGACGAATAAAATAAGGATCTGAAAAGATAATGGCTATTGAGCTGACGCAGTCTCCATGCATAGTCATCCGCAAAGGGAGTCAATTGAAAGCGAACCCCTATCATAGATTGTTGTTTTGATGAACATTTTATAACTTTACGCTGATGCCCGAAAGCGGACCGTACACCATTGATTATAACGGGTTGATGTTAACCATTACCGAACATTATATTGAAGGTTCGCGCGTGTTTCATGTCAAATTTGCCAATCATTTAAAGCCCTTGAACCTGGTAGTGGTTGAAAGTACAAAAGGGACAAAATACTGGACATCTGTGCCCCCGGGCCGGCAGGCTGAAGCGGATGAAATTGGCCCCTTAATTGGTTGGTATTATCATAACAAAAAGAAATAAACCTATGTGTTATTACAACGGGCAAAGGGTTTCCCATTCTGAATTTATCAGGTTGATGAAACTATCCAAAGCAACGGCCAATTATGATTTTTTAAACGTGGGTGTTCATAATGGATTTGGATATAAACCCTGCGCAGTATTGGTTGCCAACGAAGACCAAAGCGATTTTGAAATTGTACAGATGGAATGGGGATATGTACCTGGCTATATTACTAACCGCGAGGAAGCAAATAAATTCAGAAGGATGTACACCACGCTGAATTTTAAAGGCGAAAACCTTTTTACAAATGAGCAGGGCAAAAAATCCATGTGGGCCGATGCTGCCAAATCACGCCGTTGCATCGTATTATCAACCGGGATTGTTGAATCCCGGCATATGCCAAAAATTGGGGCAAAAGGGCAGGTATTGAAAGATACCGATAAATTCCCCTACCAGGTAGGTATTAAAGGGCGTGAGTATTTTTGGTTTCCCGGTTTATATAACCAGTGGACTGATAAAGAAACAGGCGAACAGATCAATACTTTCGCGCTTGGCGTAACTGCCGCTAATGCATTAATGAAACAGATCCACAACTCCAAAAAAAGGATGCCTGCTATACTTAACGACGCACAGGCATGGGAATGGCTGATGACCAACCCCACTAACGACCGTTTGCAACAGCTTGCCTTAACCCAAGTGCCATCAACGGTAATGGAGTTTTGTACGATTGAAAAAGACTATATGAAAACGCAGGAAGCAACACCGCGCGAATATGAAGACCTGCCGCCGATAGACCTGAGCTTTTTAGATACCGAAGAATTAATTTATGCCGAATGAACAGGGAAATAACCAACAACAATTAGGACATCAACGGCTTTATTGCTGCTAACCTGCTTTAAAAAGCAATGGAGACGAAGTCTCCAGGCATAGTCATAAGTAGATGGATTCGAACATAGGGAATAACGAAGAAAACAAGGATTTGAAAGGATCATGGCTGATCACTTGATTTAAACAGAAATGAAAACAACCTGTTAAACTTTAATGCGTTTGCCCTTTAAACCCCCAAAAAAATGGGGTTTTTATTTTTTGCGTTTCTTTACTTAGGTTTGATAAAATGTCCCATTAAAGCTTTAGTGCTATGCAACAACGGTTTATCATATGTTTATTATTCCTGGTTTTTATTACCGGGACCGTTTTTTCGCAGGATAATGATATTTCCGCACAAATAGATCAGCATACTTTTGACGCTTCAAAAGTAATCTGGCTTAATTCTCCGGCAGGTAAATGGAACGAAGCCATCCCTTTTGGCAATGGTCGTTTGGGCGGGATGGTTTTCGGCGGTACCAACGAAGAACATATCCAGCTAAACGAAGATACCTACTGGACGGGCGGCCCGTATTCTTCTGTGGTAAAAGGGGGCTATAAATATTTACCCGAAGTACAGCAACTCGTATTTGAAGGGAAATTCAAAGAGGCGCAATCACTTTTCGGGCGAAAACTAATGGGCTATCCGGTCGAGCAGCAAAAATATCAGTCGCTGGCCGATCTTCATTTATTTTTTAAACCTTTAAAAGATGTGACCACATATAAACGCTGGCTCGATTTGGAGACCGGCATTGCAGGTGTTCAATTTACCTGCGATGGGGTAACTTATCACCGTGAAGTTTTTTCATCAGCACCCGGCCAGGTGATCGCGATCCGGCTAACAGCAAGCAAACCCGGCTGCATTTCATTTACCGCGAGTTTAAGAGGAGTAAGAAATCAGCAGCATTCAGACTATGCCACCGATTATTTTAAAATGGATGGGCTCGGTAATGATGGCCTCGTGCTAACTGGCAAATCAGCAGATTATTTAGGCGTTGCGGGGAAATTAAAATACGAAGCCCGATTAAAGGCAGTGCCGGAGGGCGGCACAATGAAGGTAACCGGTGCAGATCTGGTCATTAACGACGCTAATTCAGTTATCCTTTATTTCACCGCCGCCACTAATTTTGTAAACTATAAAGATGTAAGTGCCGATGAACATAAAAGAGTAACTGGCTACTTAAACACGACAGGTGGAAAAACCTACGAAGCAATGAAGGCAGACCACCTTGCCGATTATAAAAATTTATTTGACAGGGTATCCCTTTATTTGCCGGTAACAGCAAATTCATGGCTGCCGACTAACGAAAGACTAGCAAACAGCCAGGCTAAAGCCGATCCGCAGCTTGCAGCGCTGGCCTATCAATTTGGGCGTTATGTATTGATCTCATCGTCGAGGCGGGGAACGCAGGCGGCAAACCTGCAGGGTATATGGAACAATGAAATGAACCCTCCCTGGGATTCGAAATACACCACTAATATTAACCTGCAAATGAATTACTGGCCGGTTGAATCGGCTAACCTCACGGAGTGTGCTGAACCACTCATCAATTTGATGAAAGACATCGTCGACCAGGGCACTCAGGTGGCTAAAGAAAATTACAATTGTCGGGGCTGGGTTTTACATCAAAACACCGACCTGTGGCGGGTGGCCGCACCTATGGACGGGCCAACCTGGGGTACCTTTACCACCGGAGGCGCCTGGCTTTGTGAAGAATTATGGGACCATTATTTGTATACCGGCGATAAACAATACCTGCAGGATATTTACCCGGTTATAAAGGGATCAGTCGATTTTTTTATGGATTATTTAATAAAGGCCCCCGGAAAAAACTGGCTGGTGACTAACCCATCCTCCTCTCCGGAAAATTTCACCGGTAGCCCTGGCAATGGGCCGTATTTTGATGAAACAACCGGCAGTATGCTGCCCGGGACTACCATTTGTGCAGGCTCGTCTATTGACATGCAGATCATCACTGATCTTTTTACCAATTACACAAGGGCCGCTGAAATACTTGGCAGGGATACTAATTTTGCCTCAAAAGTGTCCATTGCAAAAACCCAACTGAGGCCCCAGCTAATAGGTAAGGACAGCACATTGCAGGAATGGAAAGAAGATTGGGGGCAGCTTGAAAAGCAACACCGGCATTCTTCCCCACTTTATGGTTTATACCCCGGTAATGTATTTTCTGTTAAAAATACGGCTGAATTTATAGATCCGATAAAGCATACGCTTAATCTTAGGGGTGATGGCACGAGCGGTTGGTCACGCGCCTGGAAAACTGCCCTCTGGGCAAGGCTACGGGACGGAAACAGAGCCTATGCCATATTAAATGGATATTTTAAGGAACAATCCTTTCCGCAGCTCTTCGCTAAAGAGGGTACCGTTATGCAGATCGACGGCACCATGGGCATGACGGCAGCTATTACCGAAATGCTGGTTCAATCAAACAATGGGGTAATTGACCTGCTGCCGGCCCTGCCTGCAGCATGGAACGAAGGCGAATTTAAGGGTGTATGCACCATCGGCGCGTTTCAGCTGGATATGCAATGGAAAAATAACAAAATAACCAGCGTCAAAATCTTATCTAAAATGGGAAATATTTGCCGTATAACCATCGGGGCGCCCGTTCAGGTAACAGTAAATGGGAAAAAAGTAAGGGCAGAATGGCGAAAAGATGGCTCGGTGCAGTTTCAAACTACCAAAGGCGGCATTTACAGCCTTGCTGCGATTTAAAAAAATAGGCCATTGTTTTAAACTCAATAAAACCAACCGGCTTCTGGCCCAGGGTATCGTGCGCGCAGTAGTCATCAAAAACAAATTACTCCTCATAGTTTTTTAAATTGTTAAAAAATCAATTTCAAACGAAATGATCACCAGGTTGCTGATTTGTTTTGATCTTTTGGATGTGTCATTAATAAAAACGAACTTTATGTATTGCCGGTTTCCTGCCATTTAGCAATAAATTTTAAAGGCCGGTGAAATAAAAAAGATGCAAAACTATCCCAGTATTTTCAATGATGTTATTGGACCGGTAATGCGCGGCCCTTCAAGTTCACATTGTGCCGCTGCCCTGCGCATAGGACGTTTGGCAAGGGACTTAATGGATGAACAAATTATTGACGTCCTGATAGAATTTGACCCCAACGGCTCACTGGCGACAACCCATAAAAGCCAGGGTTCGGATATGGGGCTGTTTGGTGGTTTCCTGGGATGGGAAGCAGATGATGAACGATTACCTGAGTCGGCAAAATATTTATCTACGGCCGGAATTAGTTTCTCGATCAATATTTGCGATATACAGGCCCAGCATCCGAATACCTATAAATTAACATTAACCAACGGAAATGGAACACGGCAGCTCACAGCAATATCAACAGGCGGCGGGATGATCACCGTTATTAATATTGATGGGAATGAAGTAGCCATGGCCGGCGATTATTTTGAAACATTAATTTATTGTTTTTCTGCTCATGAAACAGTTATAGCATATTTAAAAAACACGATTGAGTATGATGAAATATTGTACCATGCAGGCGAGAGATCATTTATTGAAATAAAGTCGCAACAAGCTCCTGAAGATCGTATTTGTAAAGAATTGCTTGAAATGAGTTCGGTTAAGGCAATTAAGGTTTTAGAACCAGTGCTGCCGGTAATGGCCCGAAAAGACCTAAGCGTACCCTTTATCACTTGTAATGAGATGCTGAAATATAATGAGGGGAAGCATAAGGATCTTTGGGAATTAGCCATAGATTATGAAAGCATGAGGGGAAATATCCGTCCCGAACAGGTATTTGAAAAAATGCGGCAGATCATAAAAATAATGGGCAATGCGATCAACTCAGGTTTGAAGGGAACATATTATGAAGACAGAATATTAGGCAGTCAATCGCCGGTGTACATGGAAAATATGGTGGCTGATAAGTTAATAGGCGGCAGCGCGATAAACCAGGTAATTATGTACGTATCAGCTATAATGGAAGTTAAGAGTTCCATGGGGGTAATTGTCGCGGCCCCTACCGCCGGATCCTGCGGCGCTTTGCCCGGTGCCATATTTGGCATCGCCCATACCTTAAACCTGCCAGAAGATGAAATGGTAAAAGCTATGCTTGCCGCGGGCATTATAGGTGTATTTATTGCCGCACATGCTACATTCGCTGCCGAAGTTGGCGGATGCATGGCGGAAACAGGATCAGGCGGAGGAATGGCGGCGGCCGCACTTGTTGGCATGAATGGAGGAAGTTTAGCGCAGGCTATTTCAGCAGCATCAATTTCCCTGCAAAATTCATTAGGTATTATTTGCGACCCAATAGGCAACAGAGTGGAGGCGCCCTGCCTGGGCAGGAATGTGATGGCGGCTACCAATGCCGTTTCCTGCGCCAATATGGCTTTGTGCAACTATGAACATTTGATACCGCTTGATGAAGTAATTGAAACCATGAAAGCCGTTGGCGATCAAATTCATTATACGCTCAGGTGTACCAACCTCGGCGGTTTATCGGTGACCAATGCTGCTAAAAAAATAGAGGCACTTTTGGAAGAAAAATCAGGCAGCTTTTTTAAGAGCTGTTAATGGCCACAGGCTTG
>NZ_CAIWNH010000137.1 GCF_903913935.1 uncultured Mucilaginibacter sp. | reverse complement strand
TAACATTACAACTTTTCAACATTACAACCTTTCAACAGCTTAACCCAACTTAATCAACTAATATAAAAATGAAACTAAGGTATTCCATATTAACATTTCTCCTTTTTTGTACCGGTACTTTATTTGGGCAGGGTATAAAATTTACGGCATCGGTAAATAAAAATCCGGTGGCTACGGGAGATATTGTTGAGATTACCTTTGCAGTAAATGGGAATGCCGAGCGGTTTAGCCCGCCACAGTTTCCTGGTTTCCAGATTGCAGGTGGCCCAAATGAATCGCAAAGTATGGAAATTATTAACGGCAACTCGTCCGTGAGTATGTCTTACAGTTATGAGCTGATGGCTGTAAAAGAAGGTGACTTTACCATTGGCCCCGCCACAACTATTGTTAACGGACATAGTTATACAACAAATCCCATCAGGATAAAAGTTATAAAAGGCAGGTCCGTGCCGCAAAACAGTTCGACCCAAACACAAAGCGGCCCTGATAATAGCATTACCTCGGCTAAAACCTCCAACCTTGCAAAGTCAATATTTATTAAGGCCGTTGTTGATAAAAGCAGTGTATACCTGGGGCAGCAAATCACACTGAGTTACCGGCTATATGTACGTGGCGTAGGTATTGAACAAAATCAACCGGATGCGATCCCTGAATTGAATGGCTTTTGGAGTGAAGATATCAAGCACACGCAACAGCAGGTACAATGGCATACGGAAACTTATAAAGGAGAGCGTTACAATGTAGCCGATCTGAAGCAAATCATTTTGTTTCCGGAAAGGGAAGGCAATTTAACGATTGACCCTATGGGGATGAAGTTTGTATTGCGGGTGCAGGCGCCATCAGAAGATATAATGGACCAATTATTCGGCTCATATAAACAAGTTCCTTATACTACCAAAAGCGCACCGGTAACCATTCATGTGAAACCATTACCGCAAGCAGGGAAACCTGACAGTTTTGCCGGCGCCGTGGGGGAATTCCAAATAGAAAGTTCGGCCGATAAAACAACGCTTAAAGCTAACGATGCGCTTAACTATAAGGTTAAAATTTCGGGGCGGGGGAATATAAAGTTGCTGAAAACATTAAGTACCAATTTCCCGGCTGATTTTGACAAGTACGATCCAAAAATAACAGATTCGGTCACTGAAAATGAAAATGGAGTTGCAGGCGACCGCTATTATAATTACCTGCTGATCCCGAGGCACCAGGGCGATTATACTATTGACCCGCTTAAGTTTTCTTATTTTAATCCGGCTACCAACAGGTATGTAACGTTAACAACTAAAGCGTACCGCATAAAGGTTGATAAGGGCAATTCACAAAGTAACGTTACTGCCTTTTCGGATGGGGATAAACAGGATATAAAAATGCTGGATAAAGACATCAGGTATATCAAAACGGATGACAGCAGTTTGAGTAGCAGCGGTGATTTGTTTTTTGGCTCATTTGGATACTATATTTTATTGTTGCTGGGCCCATGTTTATGTTTTGCGGCCTATCTGTATCGTAAATGGCTTATCAAAAACAACAGTGACGTTGTTAAAGTAAAAAGCAGGCAGGCCGGTAAAATAGCTGCCAAACATTTGGCTAATGCCCAAAATCAATTGCAGGCCGGTAATGCAAAAGCATTTTACGAAGATGTGTTTAAGGGTTTGTATGGTTATTTAAGCGACAAGCTGAATATTCAATACGCCAACCTTAATAAAGAAACCATTGCCACGGCAATGAAGGAGAAAAAAGTAAGCAGCCGTTTACTTGATCAATTACAGGATACGCTTGATCTTTGCGAAATGGCACGGTATGCGCCGGTTACCCATATTTCTGAAAAGGAAGTATTTGAAAAGGCAAAAAGCATTATTAATGATATTGAAAATGAAATATAGTATGCTAAAGCGCTTGTTTTATTTACTGGTAATTGTTTTCCCGTTGCTATCTTTTGGCAATGATGATGCGGCTAAGCATTTTAAAAGAGCGAATGATTTGTATGCGAAATCTCAATATAAAGATGCGTTAATTACCTACCAGCAAATAATTGACGATAATCATCAATCAGCCGCAGTGTTTTTTAATATGGGAAATGCTGCATATAAAACCGGCGATATACCTTCAGCTTTGCTTTACTACGAAAAAGCCCATAAGCTTTCGCCTGGTGATGAAGATATTAAATTCAATCTGAAGTATGCCAATTTAAAAACTACGGATAAAATTGATGTTGCACCCGGGTTTTTTTTAAGCAAGTGGTGGCGGGCATTTATATTAAGTTTTTCGGTAAAGGTTTTATCCGTTTGGAGTATCCTTTTTGTTTTAGCGGCCTCGGGGTCTCTCGTACTTTACTTTTTCACTAATTCCGTTTCTGTAAAGAAAGCTTCTTTTTACAGTGCACTCGCTCTTTTCTTTTTAGGTGGTCTTTCAATTTTTATGGCGAACAGACAACTAAGCTATTTTGACGACCATAAACAGGCCATTGTTTTCAGCAATTCAGTAAATGTAAAAAGTGGCCCGGTTGATAAATCCCGAACTTTGTTTGTAATTCATGAAGGAACTAAAGTAAATATCATGGATACCAATAGTGGCTGGATGAAGGTGAGCCTGGCCAATGGTAATGAAGGCTGGATAAAGACGACCGACGTAAAAGAAATATAGGCAGCCGGGCATAGGCATTTAATATATTTTTAAGATAATGGGTTGTTGTTTTTGTAAACTCTAAAATTTCTATATTTTTAGAGCCAGTATGAAAGCAAAAAACGATAAAAAAACCATCTGGGCATGGTGCATGTTTGATTGGGCCAACCAATCCTACAATATGGTGATCACTACAACAATATTCCCAATATATTATGTTTATTTTACCACTAACCAGAAAACTCATTATGACAAAGTTTTCTTCTTCGGTCATCAATTTAAAAATACTGTACTGCAAAGTTACGTTTTGGGCTCGGCCTACTTGCTTATCGTATTGATGCTGCCCATATTAACATCTATTGCTGACTATAAGGGGAATAAAAAACGATATCTTCAATTTTTTACATGGATGGGCGCTCTTTCTTGTGCCGGTTTATTTTGGTTTAAACCGGTAGCCAATGGTGTTCCACCACTTGAACTTCCCCTAATATTCTATGGACTTGCTTGTATAGGATATTGTGGAGGATTTGTTTTTTATAATTCTTATCTCCCACAAATAGCAACTCTCGAAAAGCAAGACGATGTTAGTGCAAAAGGTTTTATGTATGGATATGTCGGAAGTTTGGTACTACAGTTGTTATGCTTACTAGTGATTCAAAAACCAACGTGGTTTGGTTTGATAAATGATGACCTGCCATCTCGAATTTCTTTTCTAATGGTATTTGTATGGTGGATGGGTTTTTCGATCATACCTTTTAGGCTTTTGCCAAAAGGAGAGCCTAATGCAGGCAAACATAATTATAACGTACTGACCGGTGGTTTTAAAGAACTTGCCAGGGTATTTAGAAAAGTGCGAACGATGCCTTTGTTAAAACGTTTTCTTTCTTCATTCTTCTTTTATTCAGTTGGCGTTCAAACCATAATGTTAGTTGCCGCTCAATTTGCGTCAAAAGAATTAAATATTGGAGAGGATACTCTTATTCCCATTATTTTGGTGATTCAAGTAGTTGGAGTTATAGGTGCATATGCTACTGCCAAATTATCTGACAAGTATGGTAATGTGAAAACGCTTGTTGGTTTAGTTTCTATTTGGACAGTGCTTTGCCTGCTTGTTTACTTCGTTTCAAATACACCTCAGTTTTTTGCGGCAGCAGTAGTTGTCGGGGCAGTTATGGGCGGGGTACAATCAATTTCACGTTCTACGTACTCCAAATACCTGCCGCCAAATATACCTGATACTGCTTCCTTTTTTAGTTTTTATGATGTTACTGAAAAATCGTCGATTGTAGTGGGCCTGTTTGTTTTCGGGCTTGTCGAGGCACTAAGCGGTAAAATGCGCAATTCTGCCCTTGTGTTAGACGGCTTTTTTGCAGTGGGTTTGGTGTTAATGATCGTTTTATTGGTTGCTGAAAACAAGTCAAAGAAACAGGCATTGGTTACGGCATAAATTTGGTTTTGATTGGAAAGTATTATTACTTTTGGTTGGATTTTATTTACCCCGAAAATCTTTCATCCCGATTATTTTAACCAATTAATAAACAATTATGAAACGAGTAAAATTATTATTTGCACTCCTGGCATTAACTTTTGTCAGCAGTTCAGTATTTGCGCAATTCACGCAAACACAACAGGTAGCCGAGTGGCAGCGTGCCAAAGCCTACACCAGGGCCTACCTTGATGCTATGCCAGAAGATGGTTACGGATTCAAGGCAACCCCTGAGATCCGGTCTTTTGCACAGCAAATGCTTCACCTGGCGGATGCCAATTATTATTTTGCGTCGTCGGCAAGCGGGGTAACCAGCCCAATGAAGGCGTCTGCAGAAAAAACAGTTGCCCAAACAAAAGAGGCGACTACAAAGGCTGTAATGGACAGTTATGATTTTGTGATCGCGTCACTGCAGGGGATGACAGGCGCACAACTGGATGAGATGGGAAGCGTCGAAGGGAAAACTATTTCAAAAGCAAATATTTTCGGTAAGGCATTTGAGCACCAGACCCACCACCGCGGGCAGTGCGTGATTTATCTGCGCCTGAAAGGCGTAACGCCTCCGGGTGAGATGTTGTTTTAAACACTCAAGGTTGTCTGTATTCTAAAAAAGCGATGGATTTCAAATCCATCGCTTTTTTAGTTTTATATTTAAGATAATGATGCTGCCGGAACTAATGTCGTGTCAACCATAAATCAGCAATCGTCAATCTACAAGTTCATTGAACGCAAAAAGCACAAAAAGGGTTTACAAAGGATTTACATATTTAAGGATTTTAATATTGTAAATATCTAATAATGAGTTATTTATGTGTTTACACATTAAAACAGGGTTTACACTATTTTACATAACACCCTCCGGTATTTTTAAGCTCTTCTGATAAAGCCTGAACGTCAATTTATGAATGACATGCAACTAGCTTAGATCAACTTTTTTCATTTTGGGTGAAAGCAAATGCATCAGCATCCAGGCAAGCAGGTATGCGCTGCCGCATATTAAAAAGATAATATTGTATCCGGTTACGATATGGCCGGCTTTTTTGCTGGCATCCAGAATATAACCGATAAACTGGGGGAAGAAAAAGCCTCCCAAAGCCCCGGCCATGCTACCGATGCCAACCACTGAACTTATTGCCCTTTTGGGGAAAACATCGGATGTAGTTGTGAAAATATTGGCGCTCCAGGCCTGGTGTGCCGCTGCAGCAAGGCCGATCAAGCCAACCGCCTGCCAGATATTTGTGCAGAAACGGGCTGATATTATCGGCACAACGCATAATGCAAAAAGGAGCATCGCTGTTTTGCGGGCTTTAAATACCGGCCAGCCTTTTTTTATCAGCCATGAGGATAGTTGTCCACCGCCGATGCTGCCAATGGTTGTTGCGGTATAAACAATTACCAGAGGAAGGCTGGGTTTGGTGAGGTCGATATGAAAAGTGCTTGAAAAATAAGAGGGAAGCCAGAAAAGGAAGAAATACCATATTGGGTCAGTCAGTAATTTTCCGATCACGAAGGTCCATGTTTGGCGGATACCTAACAATTCTATCCATTTAACTTTGTTTTCTTCGGTGGTATTGATATAAACTTCATCCAGATCACTTTGTATAAATTCATACTCATCTGCGCTTAATTTTTTATGTTTCGATGGTACTTCGTAAAAAATCAGCCAAAAAATCAACCAGATAAATCCGATGGCGCCGGTTATGATAAAGGCCATCTGCCAGCCATAAATGCCCAATATCCATGGAACAAGAATAGGGGCAACAACTGCGCCGATATTAGCGCCCGAATTAAAAATACCGGTAGCAAGGGCCCTTTCCTTTTTTGGAAACCATTCGGCAACTGTTTTAATAGCTGCCGGAAAATTGCCACCCTCGCCAATGCCCAAAGCGGACCGCGCCACACCAAAACCAAAAGTTGACCTTGCAATAGCATGTCCTATCGCTGCCAGGCTCCAAATTATCAATGAAAATGTATAACCGAGTTTAGTTCCAATCTTGTCGATTATGTTACCAAAAAGCACTAAACCTAACGCATAGGATGCAGTAAATGCCATTACGATATGGCTATAATCGGTTTCCGTCCAATGAAGTTGGGCTGATAAAGTGGGTTTTAATAAGCCGATAATTTGCCGGTCGAGGTAGTTGATGGTTGTTGCAAAAAATAGTAGCGCCACAATACCCCATCTGTAATTCCCCACCTTGTTTTGATTCATTATGCAGGTTTTTGATTGTGTAAAATTACATAGCCATTTTTATCAGCTCCAATGCCGTAATGGTATCAGTAACTAACTTGTCATATAGCCGGTTATCTAAAACCTCCCTGCTGATAAGTTTGCTGCCCATACCAACCGCGCTTACGCCGGAATGAAACCAGGCATTAATGTTTTCAGAAGTGAGTTCAACGCCGCCGGTAGGCATAAATAACTGCCCTGGAAATAATTCCTTAATTGAACTTACAAAGGCCGGGCCCAGTATGTTTGCCGGGAATATTTTGATCAGTTCGGCGCCGTGTTTCTGTGCAGCATAAATCTCAGTAGGGGTCATACAGCCCGGGATCCACAATAATTTGTGTTTGTGAGCAGCTTTGGCTACTTCGCCGTTTACGATAGGCGATACGATGAAATCAGCCCCGGCATCAATGAATGTTTCTGCTTCGGATACGTTTTTTATCGTCCCTATGCCTAAATACAAATCAGCCATTTCTTTATCAACGGCTTTTCGTAATACTTTAAAATTATCTAATGCCTGTTTACCCCTGTTGGTATATTCAAATACCCTGACGCCGGCTTTATACAAAGAACGGGTGATTTGCAGGCTTACTTCCGGGTCTTCATAAAAAAATAAAGGCAGCATTCCTTGTGTGAGGATGCTGTTCAGAACCGCTTTTTTTATTTTCATGGCAGGTTATTTAATTGCTTTTTTTATTTCGGCGACAGTACGGGTTGTCGCATCTCCCTTTATAAACAACTTTTCAAATGCGGCAGCGGTAGCGTAATTAAGTATTTCCGGCATGTCAAGTTGATTATAAAAGCCATAAATCAGTCCGGCCATAAAACAATCGCCGCTGCCAGCTTTATCCATCACCGCCGCGGTTTCGTATTCGCCGGAATTATACAATTGGTTATCGATATACAAAGTTGAATAATATTTTATATCATTTGTAGCATCGAACCTAAAAGTATTTGCTACCGCCTTACATTTTGGATATTGTTGCAAAATAGCTTCGGAGGTTCTTAATGATTCTTTTAAGTAGGTGCTTTTTTGCCCTGATTCATGGATGTTCGGTATTACTTCGATACCTAGCATTGTTTCGGCCGCCCAAATATTACCCATTATCAAATCACAGTGTTTTACGAGATCGGGCATTACCTGTGTAGGCGAATTGCCATATTGCCATAATTTAGACCGGTAATTCAAATCAACAGAAATGGTTATCCCTTTTTTTTCAGCAGCTTCCAGCGCCTCTTTACAGACATTGGCTACATTTTGCCCTATTGCCGGACATATGGCACTGAAGTGAAACCAGGTAACTCCCTGCAAAACTTTATCCCAATCAATAACGCCTGTCTTTAAATTCGCAAAGGCGGACCCTGCACGATCATAAATTAACGCATTGTGTTTAAGGTCTTGCCCGGTGGTTAAAAAATAAAGGCCGACACGCCCATCCCCATAATGGATAGGAGCGGTGTCTATTCCTTTTTTATCCAGGTAAGTTACTATTTGTGCTGATAAGCCATTTGCCGGTAAGGCTGTAAAATATTTCACAGGTACAGCCCATAAGGCAAGCGCGTTGGCTACATTCAGTTCCGCGCCGCCAATAAAAAAGGGGAGTTGGTTGTTGGTTAGCCATTCCCCTCTGGTATCCGGGCAAAGGCGGATGAGTAGTTCGCCAAATGAAAGTATAGAACCTTTTTTTTCTTGTTTTAACAGTGCGCTCATTTTACCTGATCAAAGCCGAAATATTTTTTTGCATTATAATAACTTATATCCTGGACGATCTTTCCTGTCCATTCCAGGTCATTGGGCAATTCGCCGTTTTCGATATCATTTCCCAGGAGGTTGCACAATATCCTTCTGAAATATTCGTGCCTGGGAAATGATAAAAAGCTGCGTGAATCGGTAAGCATGCCTACCATGCGGCTTAAAAGGCCCATATTTGAGAGCGCATTCAATTGTTTGATCATGCCATCCTTTTGATCCAAAAACCACCAGGCCGAGCCAAACTGCATCTTCCCTGCGATTGAGCCGTCGTTAAAGTTCCCGGCCATGGTTGCAAATAACTCGTTGTCGCCGGGATTAAGGTTATAGAGGATAGTTTTTGTTAGTTTGTTTTCGGCCTGCATCCTGTTTAGGAATTTTGACAGGGATCTTCCCTGCGCAAAATCGCCGATAGAATCAAAGCCGGTATCGGGGCCAATCTCCGTTAATGCCCTGGTATTATTATTTCTTAAAGCTCCCAGGTGGTATTGCTGGGTCCAGTCTTTTTCGTGGTCCCAAACTGCAAAATGGTACAACATTGCCGATTTGAATTTAACAGCTTCGTCATGGGCTAATTCTTTTTCGGCTAATATTTTAAGAAAAATTGTTCTGATCTCCTGTTCTGTATAATTGGCTGAATAAAACTGCTCAAGCCCATGATCGGATATGCAACAACCATTTGCCGCAAAGTAATGGTGACGCTGTTTTAAAGCCTCAAGATAAGTATCAAAATCGCAGATATCAGTACCAATTATGGTTTCAAGCTGATGAATATAACGGGAAAGTGTTTCAACATTATCGGCCTGCATGGCTTTATCCGGCCTGAATGCAGGTAAAACCTTTACACTGTAGCCTTCTTTCTTTATTTTTTGATGGTGTGCCAAACTATCAACAGGGTCATCTGTAGTGCAGATAACTTCGACATTCCGGTTTTTGATGATGTTTTTAACGCTGTACTCAGGCGACTGTAATTTTTCAGTGCATTCATCATATATTTTTTTGGCTGTTTGCGGCGACAATATGTCGTGGATATCAAAGTACCGCTGTAATTCAAGATGTGTCCAGTGATATAGTGGATTACGCAACGTATAGGGAACTGTTGCCGCCCATGCCTCAAACTTTTCCCTGTCAGTTTTATCACCCGTAATGTAAGCTTCGTTTATGCCATTGGCGCGCATAGCCCGCCATTTGTAATGATCGCCATAAAGCCAGACACGTGTAAGGTTTTCAAAATTTATGTCACTGGCAATCTGGTCGGGGGGCAGGTGGCAGTGGTAGTCGATAATGGGCAACCCTGCAGCATAATCATGATATAAGCGCCGGGCCGTTTTGGTGTCAAGTAGAAAATCTTCGTCTAAAAAAGCTTTCATTTAAAAAATTCTATACCAGTAAATCAAAATTTGGCCGGTTTAATTAGTTTTTAATTTTCGGAAGCAATATACTTTATATGTTATATATTATAACAACGTATTAGTTAATTTACAAAATTATTGAGTGTAGGGCTATAAAGCTGATAATTCATTATTACCTAACACCTTTTTGGAGTAATGTTGTTGTTTGAAATGCAAAACATTATTAAGTTATGGAAAAGCATATCGTTAAAGTCTTAAAAACTGAATTTGTAACACACAACGTAAAAAGATTTACAATGGAAAAACCCGGTGGATATAATTTTACACCAGGCCAGGCTACAGATGTATCTATTAATAAACCCGGGCTCGAAAATGAACTTCGGCCGTTTACTTTTACTTGCCTTAACAGTGATGACCACCTTGAGTTTACCATTAAAATTTATAAGGGGCATAATGGCATTACTGAAAAATTATTTAATATTAACGAGGGTGATGAGTTGATACTGCATGAAGTATTTGGCGCCATAAACTACCAGGGAGCCGGCCTTTTTATTGCCGGCGGAGCAGGCATAACACCTTTTATATCTATCCTTCGCCAACTGAAAAAGAATGGTAAACTTGACGATAATATTTTACTTTTTGCTAATCATACGGAAGATGATATCATTATAAAAGATGAACTCGACGAGATGCTGGGTAATAATCACGTTGATTTTATTGCAAAGCCTTTATCAGGTAAGCAGGGCAAACGCATTGATAGGGCTGCTCTTAAACAATACTTGACCCCGAAAATAAATTACTGCTATATCTGTGGTCCGGATCAATTTGTAGTACAAATTAAAAGCAATTTATTGGAACTGGGTGTTGCAGCAGACAGGATAGTTGTGGAGCAATAGTTGACAATGGACCCCACCTTCATTATTAAATAAACGAACTGCTGCTTTTGTCAAGGAACAGCACGGCATTTGGGTGTTTGCGCAAAATAGTTGATGGATATTCTTCAATAATGTCGCAATATAAGGTGTTATAAACTGCATTAGCCTTGTTTTTTCCTGGTACTACGCAATAAATATATTTGCCCGCCATTAACGCGGGGATAGTTAAAGTAATTGCGTATGCGGGCACGCTGCTAAGTTCAGCAAAACAGCCATCGTTCACCTGTTGCTGACGGCATGCTGCATCCAGCTTTACAATTTTTACCATAGATTGGTCGTTGAAATAAGCCACATGCGGGTCATTAAAAGCAAGGTGACCGTTTTCGCCGATGCCCAAACAAACAATATCAGCCGGAAATTGGGCTAAAAGTTTAGTATAGCGTTTGCATTCAGCTCCGATATCAGAAGCATTACCGTTAATAAAGTTAACCGTGCGGAACGGCAAGAGTTTGAAGATTTTGTTATTGAGGAACGCAGCAAATGAACGGGTATCTTGTTGGGGTAATTCGATATATTCATCCATATGAAAAGCGTTTACGCGCCGCCAGTCTACATTGGCGGATTCAACCAATGCATCTAAAAATTCATTTTGAGAGGGTGCTGCTGCAAAAATTATATTTACGTACTCCTGTTGCGTTAACAGGTGATTTATTTTTGCGCATACCATCAAAGCAGCCTCCGCCCCAAGCAGCATCCTGGTCTTATGGATCTTAATGATCAGGTTATCAACTACCTGCAGTTTCATGATCAACTAACGTTTTTCTATACACAACTCTTCCTTTTACGATGGTTATATCAACATTTACACTGTCATCAAAAATCACAATATCCGCATCCATTCCGGCAGCTAATGTCCCCTTTTTATTCTCAATTTTCATAATTTTCGCCGGAGTTGTTGTAGCCATTTTAACAGCCTCGGGTAAAGGTACACCGGCCATCGTTACCATGTTGTGCACCAGTCGATTGGTTGTTGCAACGCTGCCGGCAAAGGCGCTCCGGTCGGGGAGTTTAGCTACACCATCTTCCACAATTACTTTTAAACCATTTTTTAAACTGCCCAAAATACTTTCTCCTTCGGGCATTCCGGCGGCCCGCATGGCATCTGTTACCAGTGCAGTTTTGCCCGCGCCTTTTATTTTGTAAACCAGTTTCAATAGGGGAGGCGGTAAATGTATACCATCAGCTATAATCTCCACGTCCATTTCATCAAGTATAAACGCACTTTCAACCACCCCGGCGAACCTGAACGCGTTGCGCCGCGTAACGCCTGACATACCCGAATAAAGATGCGTTGCCAGCGAATAGCCGTTTTCAACAGCGATCAAAACTTCCTCATAAATGGCATCGGTATGTGCAATAGACGCCAAAACTCCCTTTGATGTTACATATTTCCCAAATTCAATTGCGCCGTTCAATTCGGGGGCGGCGCTCCATCGTTTGATAACTGAGGTGTTACTTAAAATTTCCGTGTATTCTTCAGGGTCAGGATCGCGGATATACCTTGGGTCTTGCGCGCCGCACTGTTTAACCGAAAAATATGGCCCCTCAAGGTGCATCCCTATAAATTGCGAACCATTTACATTTTGTTTATCAGCTATTTCGTATATCCTCAGCGTTTCCAGTAATTCTTCTTTACTGCTGGTGAGTGTGGTTGGCAACATGGCGGTTGTTCCGTACCGGGCATGTGTATTGGCGATGGCCAGAAAAGCCCCGACGGTATTATCCATAAAATCGTGCCCGCCGCCGCCATGTATATGAATATCAATAAAACCAGGTGAAATATATTTTCCGCAAGCATCAATTTCCAGCGCATCCGGAGCATCAATATTCTGATCACTAATGGCTGTTATAATACCCTCAGCCATCAAAATACAGCCATTGTCAACAATGCCCGTTGGTGTTATGAGCTTTCCGTTAAATATTTTTAAACGCTGGTCCACAATGGTATATTAAAATTACTTATTACCTGATAAACGGTCGTACAAAAGTTTAAGTCTTATACTTCTTAATTCGTTCTCTTCCAACAGCTCAGCCGGATAAAGGAAGTTTTTGTTGAGCTGCGAAAAATGAAGGTCTAATAGTGTTTCATTTATCATCAGGTTTTTCAATTGATCTAATACTGCGGGTTTTTGCAGTGCGGTAAACTCCGGTGAGTTAACAGCTTGCAAAATATAATGGAATTCAAGATAGTTTACCCTGATGCCGCCCATCAGCCTGTAATGCTCAAATTCATCGTTGTTTTTTGCGGGTTGAAGATCGTATAGGGTTTCCAAAGACGCCTTGGCACTATCAAGCAATTGTTTTACCGATAAGGGTAAACCGGATTCGACCTCACCGTGAGTAATTGCAAAAGGGCTGGCTTTTAAAGCTTTCCAAAACCTTGCCGACTCTTCCGCATTGAAACCATATTGTTCTTTACAGTAGGCGGTTATAAAATCATCAATATCAAGCGGTTTCACCGATTTTATACTTTCGGCGTAGGCAGCTAGCAATATATTAAACCCGCTTAGGGGATAAACGTGCCTGATCGCATATTCTTCCGTCAATTCGTTTTCTGATTCGAAAACCTGTGCGTATTGGCCTGATGTTGACCAGGAAGTCATCACAATACCTTTGTACCCTAATTTGGCTGCTTCAGGCACAAAATCGCGGATGTTTTTAAAATGTTTTTCCCATTGGGTTAAAAAATAATTATCCGGCGACGACCTTAGCGCAGGCGCGCCCCAAATTTCATAGCCGCTTTGCATTAACTTTTTATGATCGCCGAAGTTGTTCAGGCCCCAGCCATAATTCCAATCGATAAATACAGTGCCCTTAGGCAGTAATTTGATAGCTTCGGGATATTTTAAAGCGATATCGGCCCAAAGTACCGGAGTTTTGCCGAGGTTCATCACTATATTGCACAGCATCCGGATGTAGTTGATATACAGTTTTGATTTCCCCTCTTTGGCAACCATCAAACGGCATCTTTCGTCGTGGCCGAGTAAATAGGTTTCATCGCCACCAATATGGATATATTTTGACTTGTGGGTTGATGCAAGTTCCGTGTACAGATCAGTAAATAACGCGCTGTCCTGCCGGGTTTGCAGCGGACAAACCTGCGAGAAATCTTTTTGATCTTCACGAAGCTCTTTATACCTGTCGTTCCTTAAAATGTATTCAATGTGTCCGAAACTTTGCTGCAAAGGGATCACATCTATACCCAAATCACTACAATATTTTATAAATGAAGTTATCTCCTGTTTTGAATAGACATACCTGTTTGGGATCAGCGGGTGTTTTTCAAAAGGATAAGTACCTTCCCACTCCATAATAAGGGTATTAACGCCATATCCGTGCAACTTTACAGCGAAAG
>NZ_CAIWNH010000136.1 GCF_903913935.1 uncultured Mucilaginibacter sp. | reverse complement strand
GTAACCGCCTCCAGCTAAATGACAATAGTCACTTAAAAATCTGATCTTTGATACACAAAAACCTCAGAAGAACACGTTAAAAAATTTGTCACAAGCCCGTTACTCAGGCCATTTGTAAAACACCATTTATTTGTTGTTATTTGGAATGGAATTGACCCCATTATTATGATGAATAGATCTATACTTACAGCCTGCTGTTTTGCGGCAGTATTGCGTGTTTCTGCCCAGCAAGGCCCAGTTTTAACTGCAAAGGATTACGCCCATGCCGAAAGCTTTTTAAGTTATAATACCGAACCGCTGATTGACCATGGGCCGGTGCACCCCAACTGGCTTCCCGGCGACAGGTTCTGGTTCCGCGACCTCAATGCTGATGGAAGCGAGTTTATTTTGGTAGACCCGGTAAAAAAAAACAATTTCCGGCGTTTTTGACCAGGGGAAATTAGCAACTGCCCTATCCACAGCAACCGGCAAACAATACAGCGGTTTTATGTTGCCTTTTCAAACTTTTAGTTATTCAGCTGATAATAAAGCGATCATTTTCACGGCTGATGGCAAATTGTGGAAATGCGATTTACAAAGCTACCAGGTAAGCCCTGACACCGGCAAAATGAGTGAATCTGTTGCAGGCTTTGCTGCAGGCAGGCGCGCGCGGGGAAACCAGGGCACAGAGATCGCTTCGCCTGACGGAAAAAAAGTAGCCTTTTTGCGCGACTATAACTTATGGGTGCGCGATGCAGCCACCAAAAACGAAACCCAGCTTACTACCGACGGCATTAAAGATTTTGGCTACGCCACCGATAATGCCGGCTGGAAAATGGGCGACGGCCCTATCCTGCTATGGTCGCCCGATTCAAAAAAAATAGCCACGTTTAAACAAGACCAACGTGAAGTAAGCGACATGTACCTGGTGACCACCAACGTGGGTAAACCCACTCTTAAAGCATGGAAATACCCGCTTCCGGGCGATAAGAATATCGCTACTATTCAACGGGTGATCATCGATACGGACATTCCAAAGGTGATCAATATCCAGGTTCCTCCTGACGCTCACCGGGCCACCTTGAGTGATGATATCGCCAGCAGCGGTACATTTGATGATGTAAACTGGAGCGACGATGCCACACAACTGGCCTTTGTATCAACCAGCCGCGACCATAAAGACGAAAAATTCCGGATTGCTGATGGCAACAGCGGCGCTGTGCGTGAAATTTTTGAAGAAACCGTAACAACCCAATATGAATCGGGCTGGGGAACGATTAACTGGAAATACTTGCAGAAAACAAATGAGATCATCT
The DNA here is from genome assembly GCF_903913935.1 of uncultured Mucilaginibacter sp. Taxonomy (GTDB): domain Bacteria; phylum Bacteroidota; class Bacteroidia; order Sphingobacteriales; family Sphingobacteriaceae; genus Mucilaginibacter. The sequence continues at coordinate 2,064 of NZ_CAIWNH010000136.1, read as the reverse complement.
GGTTCTCTGAAAGGGATAACTGGGGCCATCTTTATTTATATGATGCGCTTACCGGCAAATTAAAAAACCAGGTTACCAAAGGCGATTTTGTGGTAACCAGCCTGGTAAAAGTTGATGAAAAAAACCGGGTATTATATTTCATGGCAGCTGGTAAAGAGGCGGAAAATCCTTATTTCAGCCAGTTATATAAAATCGGGTTTGACGGCAAACACCTCAGCTGCCTTACGCCCGAAGATGGCAATCATGAGATCACCTTATCCCCCTCAAAAAACTATTTCGTCGACAATTATTCAAAACCAGATGTTCCGCCGGTGACAGTTTTAAGGGATATGAATGGCAAATTGCTGGTTAATGTAGAGAAAACTGATATTACACGTTTGCAGGCCGCCGGCTGGAAACCGGTTACACCCATCACATTAAAGGCTCATGACGGCACAACTGATATTTATGGCCTTATGTTCAGCCCAACTAACATTGATCCCAATAAAAAATATCCGATTATAGACTATATATACCCGGGGCCACAGGGTGGTAGTGTGGGCAGCTGGTCATTTGCGGCATCAAGAGGCGACAACCAGGCATTAGCTGAATTGGGTTTTATTGTGGTGGCAATTGAAGGCACCAGCAATCCCTTGCGTTCAAAAAGCTTCCATGATATGAGCTATGGAAATATGGCCGAAAACACACTTCCTGATCAAATAGCCGGGATCAGGCAACTGGCGCAAAAATACAACTATATTGATACCACACGCGTAGGTATCTGGGGGCATTCAGGTGGTGGCTTTGCAACTGCTGCTGCGATGTTCCGCTACCCTGATTTCTTTAAAGTGGGTATTTCCGAATCGGGCAATCATGACAACCGCAATTATGAGGACGACTGGGGCGAACGCTACGATGGCTTAGCTGCAAACTCAAATTATGATGCACAGGCGAATGAAAATTATGCTAAAAACCTAAAAGGGAAACTTATGCTTGCACATGGTTTAATGGATAATAACGTTCCGCCGCAGAACACCCTATTGGTAATTGAGGCGCTTGAAAAAGCTAATAAGGATTATGACCTGGTGATCTTCCCCAACAGTGCACATGGTTACGGCGGTTTTTCACCCTATATGATGCGCCGTCGCTGGGACTATTTTATAATGAATTTGGCTGGTGGGGAAACGCCAAAAGAATATGAAGTTAAAATAAAGCCGGACCCCAGAAACAGCAAATAAAAAATATAAAAAAAGCAAGGACGAACAAAAAGCGGATAATAATTTATCCGCTTTTTGTTTACATGATAAAATGGTCGATCTGTTTATTTATGTAATACAAATCCGGCTACTTGCTCTAAATTATACCCTTCAAAGCCGCGGCCCAATTCTCTTTTATCAGTAGTATAAAAGTGATCGTTAGCCACCGCATTATAATACCTGAACAAGGGGATGCTTCCCGGCACGTGGAAATTGTAAATATAGCAAGCAACTCCTTCAAAATTATAGCCCGCATCACCCATACCCAATTCATGCAATCTCATGGTATAAAAATGATCACCGGTTTTAGGGCTGAAATACCTAAACAGTTCTTTTATCGGTTGATTTGGACGCGGCTCTGCAAAAACGCGGCAGGTAATGCCTTCAAATGCCCAATCGCCTGTGCCATTACGATACTCATTAAAGTTTGTGGTATAATAATGTTTGTTTTGTTTTGGATTGTAATACCTGAACAATGGCTGTTGCGCAAATGCGATGCCTGATATTAAAATAAACAACCCTAAAGTTAAAATCTTTTTCATTGTGATGATATTAAATATTAAATAAACAATATGAGGTTAAGACCTTTTGCAAAAACAAAAGTTTAATGCACAATTTTAATAAAAATAAAGATCAAACCCTTTGAAATGGACAGCAAATAACAACTTAGATTAATTACAAATAAGCACCCCCTGCGTTCTATATTAAAGTCGTAAAACCCGGTTAGTTTTTAATCCAATTGGAATTCAATCAAAAAAAAACAAACAAACAAAAAGCCGTTCAGTTTGAACGGCTTTTTGTTATTAACATTAACAATAAAATTTTATTG
>NZ_CAIWNH010000135.1 GCF_903913935.1 uncultured Mucilaginibacter sp. | reverse complement strand
GGATAAATTTAGAATTCAATCGTAATAAATCATCGGTGGTACCGAAGAAATTAAAGAACGCGTTACAATGGTTATTCCTAAAAGAAATATTATTTGTTATATCACCTTGACTAATCGCTACTTCTTTACTATTTGTACCATTAAAGAACTCTAATACAAGATATTCATCTTCTGTTTCAATATCCAATTCGCGTCTTAGTACTTTAATACCGAAGTCAGCAATTTGTTTTTTAACTTCCCTCAATTCCATACCTTCACTTGATTTAACAAATTCTTGGTTGACATGCCATATGCTTGATTTAGATACTTCTATTCTTGGATATTCTTCGCCTTCGTATTCTTCAAGAGCATCGCGCATAGCAACGGCTTCATTCCAGCCATCGGCGCCAGGTTTGGCTTCGCTTTTATAGGCTTTGCCGCTTTTCTCCGCAATAAACTGGATCAGCGGTTGAAACACATCAGTATCATAATTGGAGGTTTTTCCCTGCAATACCCTCACCAGCCTTTCAAAGCCCATGCCAGTATCCACATGTTTGGCTGGTAATGGCTGCAGCGAACCATCCCTGAGGCGATTAAACTGCATGAATACGTTATTCCAGATCTCGATCACCTGGTCGTGGTCGGCATTAACCAGCGTAGCGCCGCTTACTTTAGCACGTTCACTGTCCGGGCGGTTATCGTAATGAACTTCGGAGCAAGGGCCGCAGGGGCCGGTTTCGCCCATTTCCCAAAAATTATCTTTCTTATTACCCGGAAGGATATGGCTTTCATCAACATATTGTTTCCACAGGTTGTAGGTTTCCAGATCTTTTTCAAGGCCTTCTTTTTCGTCACCCTCAAAATAGGTTACGTACAGGCGGTCTTTATCAATTTTATAAACATCAGTCAGTAGTTCCCAACTCCAGGCAATGGCTTCTTTTTTAAAGTAATCGCCAAAGCTCCAGTTGCCCAGCATCTCGAACATGGTATGGTGATAGGTATCGATACCAACTTCCTCCAAATCGTTATGTTTGCCCGAAACGCGTAAACAGCGCTGGGTATCCGCCACGCGTGGGTATTTCGGCGTTTCTTCCCCTAAAAATAGCGATTTAAACTGGTTCATCCCCGCATTGGTGAACATCAATGTGGGGTCGTTCTTAATAACAATAGGTGCCGATGGAACAATCACATGTCCCTTCGAAGCAAAAAAATCCAAAAAAGCCTGGCGTATCTCTGAAGCTGTCATAAGGTGCAAAGATAGAGTTTTGAAGGATTTCGGAAGTCGAATTTTCGATTTCGGATTTAATAGTTGAATAAACTTTTATTATTTAGAAATAATTTGAATTGCGGGATCAAAAAAGGGCCATTTGTTCGTGGATTTCGGATGCCGGATTTTCGATGTCGGATTTAATAGTTTAAACAAATTAAGATTATCTAGAAATTACTTGAATTGCGAGGTCAAAATAGAAGCATTTATTACCTATTTTTAAAAATTCCGAAATCGAAATTCCGAATTCCGAAATCAAAGTTTAACTTTGCATATGCCATATAAAGAACGGGAAATCAGTAAGATGTACTACACCATGGGTGAAGTGGCCATCCTGTTTGATGTAAACCAATCACTCATAAGATTTTACGAAAAGGAATTTGATATCCTTCAGCCGAAAAAGAATAAAAAAGGTAACCGTTACTTTACCCCCGAAGACCTGGAGAACCTGAAACTTATATTTCACCTGATCAGGGAAAAGGGATATACACTGAATGGCGCTAAGGAATATCTTAAAAATAACATGGCCACCAGTAAGGACAATATAAAGGTGATCACCTCTCTTGAAAACCTTAAAAAATTTCTCATCGAAGTTAGCGAACAATTGTAATTTCCGGGAAAAACCTATCTTTAAAAAAAACATGTCATTGCGAGTGTAGCGCGGCAATCGCGAACATTGCATTTCCAACCTACTTTACCTAAAGACATAGTTCGCGATTGCTTCGTGCCCCGCAATGACAAACAGAATACTCCATGATCGCAAATCACAAAGGCGAAATTCCTGTCGTTGCCCTCCTGCTGCCTTTTTTATTGGGCATTATTGCGGGACTCAGCCTGTTTGCAGGTGTATATACCTATTGGTTAGTAATCATTTTTGCTTTTTTCTGCGTCGCGTTTATCCTTCTCAACCTTAATTATACCAGGCTAAAATTATATAAATACCGCTGGTTGGGCGGTTCGCTAATTACCATCGTTCTGTTTTTATTTGGCTGCATCATTGTTCTTAAAAACAGCGAGACCGACGCTAAAGGTCATTTTTCAAAAAACACAGCTCAATATCTTTTTATAAAGATCAATAATGAACCTGTATTAAAAAACGGGCTGCTGCGCTTTACCGCCAAAGTAGAAGCAACCGAAAACGATGGAATACACACACAAACAAGCGGAAGTTTGCTGGTTACCATCAAAGACAGTGCGGCCAGTAACCTTTATTACGGCGACGAGGTGCTGATCCCCGCAAAATACAAACCTATCGAACCACCTTTTAACCCGGCGGAGTTTAATTATAAAAAGTACATGGCCTATAAAAATATTTTTTACCAGGCATTTCTATTTCCAAAACAATACAAAGTAATAGCAGCCAATACAGGCAACCCGCTGATCGAGAATTCATTAAGATTGAGGCAGCACCTGGTGGAGAAGATAAAACTTAATATGCGGGATACCGGCGCCATTGCCGTAGCATCTACCTTAATATTAGGTTACAAGGCCAATTTAAGCGAGGATATTTTGCAGGCTTATAAAAACACAGGAACCGTATATGTGCTTACCGTTTCAGGTTCGCAGGTGGCCATCCTGTACCTGCTGCTATCCTTTATCCTTCAATTTTTAAACCCATATAAGTTTGGAAAGGTGATTCGGGCAGCTATTATCCTTGCAGTCATCTGGTATTATGCGCTGCTCACCGGCTTTTCGTTAGCGATTTGCCGGGTTGACGTGATGGTAAGCCTGGTTGTGATCGGTAAATTAGCCCGGCGGTATATCAACACGTTAAACCTGCTGGCTGTTTCGGCTTTTTCATTATTGATTTATGATCCGTTCTACATTACAGAGGCGGGGTTTCGACTATCCTTTATAGCGGTATCCGGGTTAATTGTGCTGCAACCCGTAGTTTATAAATGGCTAAAGTTTAAAAATAAATGGGTTGATAAAGTATGGGCACTTTGTTCAGTTTCCATCGCCGCGCAGGTGGTTATTTTTCCGGTCAGTGCTTTGTATTTTCACCAGTTCCCGGTTTATTTTTTGGTCAGCAACCTTTTTGTGGCAATACCAGCGGCGTTGGTGATGTACGGCGGGATACTTTTTTTATTACTGCCGAAGATCCCGTTTGTATCAGCATCTATAGCCTTTATGCTGGAAAAAACAATCATTATAATGAACAAGGGGCTGGCTTATATAGAAAATGTCCCTTATTCGGCTATTAATAAGATCTGGCTGACTGTACCTGAATACTTATTACTATATGCCATGATGATCAGCCTGTTTTATTTTATTTATGACAGAAAACTTTGGCTGCTTAAATTCAGCATGATCTGCACGCTGATGTTGTGCATTAGTTTTAGTGTAAAAAGTATCCAGCAATCCGATTCAAAAGAATTGGTTTGGTTAAACCTTAAAAAGCACCAGGGAATTGTGTTTAAAAATGGCAATAAAGCAGTGGTATTAACCGATTTGAAAAGTACCGATAAAACCTACCTGTATTCTGTTAAGCCCTATTTAGATAGCTGCCAGATAAATGATGTAAAGCTGTATAATTTGGGCCAGGACATCAATACCCACTGGATCAGGAAAAAGCATGGCCTGGTGCAGTTCCTGAATACGACGGTATTTATACCGGATAAAAAATTTTATTCAAATGATTTTCGGCAAAAAATAAAAACCAACTATATTTACATTACGGGCAACCCAGATAACGCACTTAATAGCATTAATCGTGATTTCGAATATGCTACGCTGATTATCGATGGCTCCAATTCCGACGCAAAAATAGATCAATGGGCAAAACAGCTTAATACAGAAAGTGTTAACTATAAAATTTTAAAGCGTAACAATTATATCATCTCAGCATCTAATTAGAAGTTAAAAAAAATACTAAAATTTGTACTTAAACTAGCAAAAACAAAATTGTATCTAACAAATCTGAATTTATGAAGATGAAACTTTTTATTGTTGCACTGGGCATCGCGCTTACTGCAACTACTATTAGTGCCAATGCACAAAAAGCTTATACTCAAGGATTAATCACCATGAGTGGCGACATGATGGGCCAGCCAACGCCCATGAAGGCATATTTCAGCCCTGACTCATTGGCGCTATCATTTCAGGCCGGCCCGGCAGCCATTAAAATACTAAGCAACGCTGCAAAAACATATTTCGTAGTTGTGGTAGACGTGCCTTCATTTTCTGTAAAAAAAGCAGCAATTTCTACACCTGATGAAATTGAACAGGCAAAAAATGCGTTACCGAAATTCACATTTGCGCTTACTAGCGAAACAAAACAAATCTCGGGTTTCAACTGTAAAAAAGTAATCGCTACGGATGCAAAAGATAATAAAACCTACGACGTTTGGGTAACTAATGACATTACGCTTCCTGCAAGTACAATGTCCGACCTGTATGCCGGAGCGGGCGGCGTTCCCATTCAGTACACCTCATTCAACAGGGGACAGGCATCTGTCATCACCGTTACCTCAATTACCGACGAAAAAGCACCTGCCGGAACTTTTGGTTTCTCAGCTGATTATGATAAGATCACCATGGATGACCTTAAAGCAATGAGCGGAGGTAATTAATTTATTGGTTGATTAAGTGGGTGGTTGCCTAAGTTAAACAACTGCTCACTTAATCAATTTTATCTCAGGCAACTCTGCACTAACGGCAATTACCCATTTGCTAAATAGTGAACTTTCAAACTCCACTGCATTTGCAGCATGTATTTCCCAATCTGGCGAAAAAGATTTAAGCTGATTGATCATTTCTTCCAAATGCCCTTCTTCTTCTAAAATTATCGACTTTACGTTTACTTTGCTGCCTGCATTATCCAACGCTTGCTGATAAACCGGGTATAATTCATCGGCCCTTACTTCAATTGCATAGGTTACCAATAAATACGCCGCAAACCTGAGTTCTATGCCGGTCAAACCAAGATCCTTTTTCAAATACCTGCAAACATCAATATCCAGCTGATTTAAATAGTAGCGGCTATAAGCAGGCGCTAATAAATATTGGACCGCATAGGTTTTGCAATTATCGATGCCTGTTTTTTCAATTTGTTTTTTCAGGTAGAAGGCGTGGCGGTGTTCTTCAGCGGCATGTTTTAAAATAATGTAGGTAACCGTTTCCATGTCCTCACTGGCTGAGATCTTACGGGCGCCGGTATTCTCCATCAATGATAGCGTATTTAACCACCTGGCATGCAATTGGTTATCTGATATTATTAAAGGTAATAGTTCGCTTAATTCCATATTATTTTTTGTGATTTCACCGATCAAGGTATGATTACACCGATTATTTATTGATGGTATAATTCAATCAATGTAATCGTTTATAAAAATCGGTGCAATCATATTTCTTCTAATGCTTGCTCAATTTTGGCGTAAATGTAGTTCAGTTCGTCATCAGTAATGCAATACGGAGGTAAAATATAGATCGTATTGCCAAGGGGCCTTAAGATAATGCCTGCATCTAAAAAGTATTGATACAAAACATCGCGCAGGGAGTTAAAGTAAGAGGTATTACTACCTGTCTCCCACTCCATCGCGAAAATTGTGCCTGTTTGGCGTGTGGTCTTTACTTTCGGATGGATATTTATTCGTTCTCCGAAGGCCCTGTGCTTTTCTTCTATCCTTTTGATGTTTGCAATAGTTGAAGGCTCCAAAAATAGGTCTAAACTTGCCAGGGCAGCAGCAATTGCCACCGGATTAGCGGTAAAAGAATGACCGTGGAACAGGGTTTTCAACTTATCGTCCGATAGAAAAGCATCATATATGGCTTGGGTGCAGGTGGTAAGCCCCAGGGCCATAGTGCCGCCAGTTATTCCTTTCGAAAAACACATAATGTCAGGTTGCTCCTGCACGTGGTTACTGGCAAAATAATTCCCGGTGCGCCCAAAGCCTGTAAATACCTCGTCGGCGATCATCAATATCCCTTCTTTGCGGCAATGTGCCATCAGCTCATTTAAATACTCCGCTTCGTACATCAGCATACCACCGGCACCCTGTACCAGGGGTTCAAATATGAAACAGGCTGTGGCAGTTTTCAGGTCTGAAATTTGCGATTTCAGACGATCTACATTGCTTTTATCGGGCAGGTCAATAAACTCAACCTCAAACAATAACTGATCAAATGCTGCAGTAAAAGCACTGCGGCCGCTAACCGCCATAGCGCCAAACGTGTCGCCATGGTAGGCATTTTTAAATGCGATGATCTTGGCCCGGTTTTCACCCTTATTATGCCAATATTGGAGGCACATTTTTATGGCGACCTCAACCGCTGTTGAGCCGTTATCTGAATAAAATACCTTTTGCTGGTTTGCCGGTAATATTTGCAGCAGGCGTTCGGCCAGTTCGACAGCGCCCTCATGGGTGAAGCCGGCAAATATCACATGCTCCAGTTTATGTAATTGTTCCGATACTTTTTTGGCGATATAGGGATGTGCGTGCCCGTGGATATTTACCCACCAGGAAGAAACCGCATCAATATATTTTTTGCCATTCTCATCAAACAATAAAGCCCCTTCGCCCCTAACAATCGGGATGGGTGGCTTTGCCGTTTTCATTTGCGTATAAGGGTGCCATATTACTTTTAAATCCCTGTCTGTCAAACTCATATGTTACCTGTTAAAAGTTTAGCTACATGCCGGTCTGTTGGGAAAAGAAAATCTTCGTTAGCCAGGTTGGTTAGTTTTACCCACCTGAAGGATTGCAAAACTTCACCCTCACCGTCAAAATCAAAAACCAGGTTTTTAAAATTCAGGTTCAGTTTCTCCCGGTTCTTAACGCTGTAATAAACGCTGATCACCTGCGAATCATTAAAAGCCGATTTTACATAAAAATCAGTGGTATAAAAATGACTTATCACTTCTATTGCTGCATTACATTCCTCTAAAAACTCACGTTTCAGGCCATCAATCAAACCTTCGCCGGCTTCAAGACCGCCGCCGGGGAATTTAGTAAATCGCATGCCATATTCCTGTTCATCACTGATCAGTACCTCGTTGCGATCATTGACCAGCAGGCCATAAACACGTACATTAAAAGGATACATTATTCAAAGTGTTTTCTGTTACGGATAATTTTGTCCAATGTCCAGGCGATGTCTGTCGTCTTGGGTTCCGATCTGATAGGGCATGCAGGCATATTACAATAATAGCAACACTCCGGCAGACACGGATCGGTATGAATAAACCATTCTGTTTTTGTTACTTCTGAATTGGTGATCGTATCTATCGACTTAACCTGTTCATGAACTTCATTCAAATCAAAATAGTTGGGTAAAGTTAAATGGCAGTCAATATGCAGCTCATTACCATATTTTTGTGCCCTGAAATTATGGATATCTATCCACGATACATTTCTATTATCATTCAAAACCTCTATTACTTCCTTTACCACTGTAAAGTCAGCTTCATCCATTAATACAGCCACTGATTTTCGCACCAGTTGGTAAGCATTATATAAAATATATAATCCTACAACGATAGACAATGCGCTATCCAGCCATAAAATATTGGTAAAATGGATGAGCAATAAACCGGCAACCAGGCCAATACTGGTAACCATATCAGTTAACAGGTGCCTTCCATCAGCATCAATGGTAACAGATGGCAGCGATTTTCCCTTGCGGATCATATACCAGCCCAGGCCGCCGTTTACGATGCCTGTTGCACCAATAATTGCAGCGCCTGTGATAAGGTCGTGAATTTGATTTGGATATATTAAACCATATACCGATTTAATGATGATAGTGAGTGCCGCGATACCTATCAAAAAACCTTCAACGAAAACCGAAAAATATTCCACTTTTCCGTGGCCATAGGGATGATTTTCGTCCCTGGGTTGGGCAGCAAGATAGATGCTGAAAAAGGCAAATGAACTAGCCAGTACATTTACAATACTTTCAGCCGCATCAGTAAGTACAAAATTGGATTCTGTTAAAAAGTATGCTCCGAATTTTGCCACCATGAGGAGGCCACTTGTAATTAGGGCAATAAAAATGATCCGCTTTTGTTGTTTCAAAATGATGAAATTTCGGCCAAATTTAGAAATAGTTTCCTGAAAAATACAGGCAAGTTCCTAACTATGTCAGTTATTACATGCGAATGAAAAAGAGATCGGTGCTGTTCCTTATTGATAGATAAAGGCATTAAGTTACCTGACAAAGCTACTGTATGGCATATGGTTGATTAAACAACTTAACCTGTTTCATATAATATATAATACATTATCTGCAACCAAAACAGGCCTCCCAATATTTCCAAATTCATAAAATCACCTATAAAAAGCGCTTAATTTTAAGCCATTACGAAATACAGCAACTGGTTTGTTAATAAAATGCTAAAAAAATCAAAATTTACTATTAACACCTCAACCTCCGCCCAGACTTTTCTATATTTGGGCCGCAATAAAATAAACATAAAATGAGTGCATTAAGTAACAGGATAAATAACCTGTCTGAGTCGGCAACGATCAAAATGGCCAAACTTGGCCGCGAGCTGGCCGCAAAAGGCGTTGACGTAATAAGCCTTAGTTTCGGTGAACCTGATTTTCATACCCCTGAACACATTAAGGAAGCAGCCAAGCTGGCTATGGATAAGAATTTCACCTATTACACCCCCGTATCAGGTTATCCTGACCTCAGGAAAGCAATCGCCAATAAATTAAAAACTGAAAACAACCTGGATTATGATTTTAGCCAGATCGTGGTATCAACCGGCGCCAAACAGGCAATTGCCAATGCGGTGCTGTGTTTGGTTAACCCGGGCGAAGAGGTGATCATCCCCACTCCTTATTGGGTATCCTACTCCGAAGTAGTTAAATTGGCTGAAGGTGTGAGTATATTTATTGAAGCGCCCGTTGAACAGGATTTTAAAATAACACCAGCCCAATTAGAGGCAGCTATTACCCCAAAAACCAAGCTGTTTATGTTTTCATCGCCTTGTAACCCTACCGGCAGTGTTTACAGTAAAAGTGAGTTAGAGGGCCTGGCCAAAGTATTTGAAAAACACCCTCAGGTTTACATCCTGTCGGACGAGATATATGAGCACATCAATTTTGTAGACAAGCATGAGTCTATAGCCCAGTTTGATGCAATTAAGGACCGGGTGATCATCATTAATGGCTTTTCAAAAGCATTTGCGATGACGGGCTGGCGTATCGGCTACACCGCATCAAACAAAGAAATTGCAAACGCCTGCGATAAAATGCAGGGCCAGGTTACTTCCGGCACCTGTTCTATTACCCAAAAGGCGGGTGTTGCTGCGTTGGAGGGTGGATTAGATTCCGTTCTACAAATGCGCGGGGAATTCAAGAAACGCCGCGACCTGGTTTACGGCCTGTTAAAAAATATTGAAGGCATAAAAGTAAATCTGCCTGAAGGTGCATTTTATTTCTTCCCGGATGTTACTTCATTCTTTGGTAAAAGCTATAACGGAAAAGTAATTAATGATGCCGATGAACTGAGCATATACCTGCTGGAAGAAGCACATGTAGCTACTGTTGGCGGCGATTCATTCGGGGATACCAAATGCATCCGTATTTCCTATGCCGCTGCCGAGGAAAAGCTGATCGAAGCGATGAACAGATTAAAAGTTGCATTAGGCAAATTAGTGTAGTTTTTAATTTGCTCAAAGAGAATATAGGCTTACAACAAAGCCACAAAAAAAAAGCCGCGAATAGAATTTTCGCGGCTTTTTTATGCCTGCCTCTTAAATAAAATTACAAGCCGAAACCATAGGCAACGCGCAAACCAACGAGGCCATAGCTATCACCTGATCCTGAGAAGTTCTCATACCGAACACCAACATCCAAATTTTTGGTAGCATACCCCAACCCCGGCGATAGTATAAGTTTAGTATTTTTAGCGTAGGCGGTTTCAAACCCGGCGCCGGCCTCTGCGCCAACGTACATGCCTCCTGCTAAAAATGCTTTAATACCAGCTTTCACCGGTACAACACCTAAATCATTTGGTTTTGCGGTGTAAGTAATACCATCGATGGTTGCAGATGAGCCCCTTGCAAAAAAATTATAATAGCCAGAAGTAAGGGTAAGCGCAACGTCTTTACTTAATCCGTATTGCAAACGGGCCGTTCCGCCCAGATCGAATTTAGAAAAATCTTTAAGATTTCCTGTCGGAATTCCACCTTCGATGCCAATACCTAAGCGCCATGCGTTAGCTGGTGTTGTTTGGCCCTTAACACTACTGGTAAGGAGTAAAGCAGTGGCAGTAAATGCCAATGCTAATAGTTTTGATGCTTTTTTCATAGTTGTGTTTTTTATTAAACAATGGTTAAATTGTATTACCCATGTTTAACAAATATTTTACCACAGGCAACTAAGCGCGATAATTCTATGGCTCCGAAGCTATTTAATAATAGCTTCCGGGACGGTTAATTGCTGACGATCAGGGAACTTGGAGCAAACAAAACGTGGATCCAGCAAAAAATAGGAAATTTCAGGGCATTTTTCTATTAGTGAACATTATTGACCTTAAAAAAGGGCAAAAACCGCGCATTTCAAACAATAAACCAATTTTAAAGCGTGTGCCAATTGAGATCACCTAAGCGCCGCAGGTGAATGAAAAACTTGACATGGCGCTAAAAACAACCCAACGTAAACACTGTGTTAAATTAAGAAACGGAGTCGAATCCATTTTTTTTCCTTATACTTGGAGTCGCGAAGATTTTGCCTTTTGCATTTGATGCCGGATAAGATTACATTTAACAAAAAAAATTCAAAAACAACAGCTATTATCTTATCTTTAAATTTCAAATTAAACCGGAAATAAAAATTTTCACGCATCAGGTCCAAAACAACTAATAAAGCTGATTTATAGGCATTTTAGAAAAAAATTGAAAAATCTATAATCAAATAAACAAAAAAAT
>NZ_CAIWNH010000134.1 GCF_903913935.1 uncultured Mucilaginibacter sp. | reverse complement strand
CTAAAGAAACAATTTAAAACTCCAGGTTATTTTATTAATTATTTACATGGGTTTAGATGTTGCATAAACAAGTTGCAAATAAAATCTTTCATATAAAAACATCCTCCATGTATATCAATATTTAAAGGATTTGCTAATACAAATAAAATTCTTTCATAACGCCGGGCAGCTTAACAAAAGGCTTAACTGCTCTATAATACCAGTGAAAAATACAAAAGAATCACAAAAGATATTCTAATTAAAAATCTCCTTGAACTATAATATATAATATGTTTGATACAAACGAATTGAACGACAAACTCGTTTCAGAGTTGCGCGATATTGCCAGAAACTTAGGTATTGCTGAAGCTGAGGACCTTAGGAAGGCTCAACTCATCAGTCGTATTGTTGAACAGGGACAGCTGATTGAAGCAGCCCGTGCACAACAAACTACTGTAAATACCATTTATACTCCCAAAGGAGCTGAGCCCGCCGAGAGTACCGAAAAAACACGCAAAAGAATACGCACTGTAAAAACAAGCAACAAACCCCGCATAGAAGTCCCTTTGGATGACACCAATTTATTTGATGAGCCAGATGATGAGGTTTCTGCTGATGAGGATAGCGAAGTGCCGTTAATGATCGGTGAGGATACCGAAGCGGTACAGGAAGGTGATGTCGCCGCAAAAGCAGATGATACCATAATAGAAGGACGCAATCCTAAATTTGAACGCAGGGTAAATAACCAAACCAGCCAGCAAAAAAGCCAGGAGCCGCCTATAAACCTTGATTTTGACAATGTAATTGTAAATGAAGGTGTTTTGGAAATTATGCCCGATGGATATGGCTTTTTAAGGTCATCAGATTATAACTACCTTACTTCGCCGGATGATATTTATGTTTCGCAGTCGCAGATAAAACTTTTTGGTTTAAAAACCGGTGATACTGTTCGCGGAAGCATCAGGCCTCCTAAAGAAGGTGAAAAATATTTCCCTTTGGTACGGGTTGAAGCCATTAATAGCCGCATCCCTGCTGAAGTGCGTGACCGTGTGCCATTTGATCACTTAACACCGCTTTTCCCTTCCGAAAAATTGAGCTTGTTTACTGATCCGGGTAATTATTCAACCCGTATTATGGACCTTTTCTCTCCTATCGGTAAAGGACAGCGTGGTTTGATTGTAGCTCAGCCTAAAACAGGTAAAACCATGTTGTTAAAGGATGTGGCCAATGCCATCGCCAAAAACCACCCGGAAGTTTACCTGATCATCCTTTTGATTGACGAACGCCCGGAAGAAGTAACAGATATGGCCCGCAGCGTACGCGCAGAAGTAGTATCATCAACCTTTGATGAACCGGCTGAACGCCACGTTAAAATTGCAAATATAGTTTTGGAAAAAGCAAAACGTATGGTGGAATGCGGTCATGACGTGGTTATTTTGCTCGACTCGATCACCCGCCTTGCCCGTGCTTACAATACGGTAGCCCCTGCATCCGGTAAAATATTATCTGGTGGTGTTGACGCGAATGCTTTGCATAAACCAAAACGCTTTTTCGGTGCGGCACGTAACATTGAAGACGGCGGCTCGTTAACCATTATCGCAACAGCACTGACTGAAACCGGCTCAAAAATGGATGAAGTAATTTTCGAAGAGTTTAAAGGTACCGGTAATATGGAACTTCAACTTGACCGTAAATTATCCAACAAACGGATCTTCCCAGCTATTGACATCACTGCTTCAAGCACGCGCCGCGATGATTTACTGCTTGACCGCGAAACCCTGCAACGGATATGGATCTTACGTAACCACCTTGCGGATATGAATTCGCAGGAAGCAATGGAATTTTTACAGTCGCAGATAAGAGGCACAAAAACAAACGAAGAATTCCTTATCTCGATGAATTCGTAATAATTTAGTATTTATGAAGTTTAAATTAAGGTAACACTTGACAAAGAACTTCATAAATACTTCAGAATTACTTCAAATAACATTGCTACCTTCATGCCGGAATGAAGAATCGAGTTAAAAAACACTTACCAAATGCAATAACCTGCGCAAACCTGTTTAGCGGCTGTGTGGGTATTGTATTAGCTTTTAAAGGTGAACTGGTTGCAGCTTCCTATGCTATATTTCTGTCGGCCATATTTGATTTTTTTGACGGACTGGCCTCCAGGGTACTCAAATCATTTTCGGGTATTGGCAAGGATCTTGATTCACTAGCAGATATGGTTAGTTTCGGCGTTTTACCTGCCGTTATCATGTACCAGATATTTTTACAGGCCCCCCAAATCGCTCAAATTAGCAGCTGGTTAAACTTTATCGCTTTTTTAATCCCTGTTTTTTCGGCTTTACGGCTTGCTAAATTTAATGTCGACACCCGCCAGGCCGAGAACTTTATTGGTTTGCCTACGCCTGCAAATGCGATATTGATTGCCTCGTTCCCCATGATCATTGAGCATCATGATCATTTTTACGAACCCTTTTTGACAAATCCATATGCATTACCAATTTTTGTGATCGTGATGTGCACATTATTGGTTTTAGAAATGCCTATGATGTCGTTAAAATTTAAAAACAGCGATTTTAACCAAAATATTTATCGGTATTTATTACTGTTGTTTTCGGCTATTCTGATACTATTTTTTAAATTTGCAGCAGTTCCGGTGATCATATTGATCTATGTCATCTTATCCATTATCCAATTCAAATTTGCTAATGAGCCTATGGTAGGTGTTGCTCAAAAAGAAACAAAAATTCACCGATAATAGATTCGTTCGCCTTTAAAACTTATAATTAATGAAAAAATTCCAGGCCGAAATAGATGTAATGCCGAAAAAAGAAATACTTGATCCACAGGGTAAAGCTGTAACAGGAAGCATGAAAAACCTTGGGTTAGCTGAAATACATAATGTACGCATTGGTAAACACATCACCCTTGAGATAGAAGCTGACAGCGCCGAAACCGCTCACAGCAAAGTTGACCTTGCCTGCAAAAACCTCCTGGCGAACCTCATCATGGAAAGCTATAGCTTTAGTGTAGCGGAAGTTAGTTGATTGGAGGTTAGAGATTAGAGATTAAAATAACAGCCTGGCACGTTCGGCCTAATCTCTAATCACAAGTCTCTGATCACTATAACTGCGTTTCTTTTTCTGCCTTTATTTTAGCGAGTGAAATTAAGTTTTCTTCAAGTATTGCCTGTACTTCGCTGAATTTTTGCTTTAACAGCTCCGGGTCCTGGGCGCCGCCTTTTGCCATAATCTCAACTTCCTGGATAGTGGCCTGGCTAATCGGCATTCCAAAAAAACCAAGGTTAGGTTTCAATTTATGTGAAGCTGAAGACACAGTTGTCCAATCACCGGCGGCAATACCGGTAGCAATCATCTGCAATAATTCGGGGGTTTGCTGCATGAACATTTGAATTGATTCAACGATGAACTCGTTGCTCCCGTCAGCAATATCCAGCAAAAATGAAAGGTCGAGGTCCTTTGGTAAAGAATTGTGAGACATAAAAGGGTTTATAAACTTCAAAATTATATCTTTTTTACGTTCAATTTATCAATAAGTTCGAATTTAAGTTGTAAAATATTTTTTTTTAAAACCGGGTGCACCTTATCCCCTGCTATTTCTGCCAGCGGTTCAAGGGTAAACCTTCGGTTTTGCAACTCAGGATGAGGAATAATAAGCCCGGGTTCATTTATTATTTGCTGATCGTAGAATAATATATCAATATCAATCGTACGCGAACCCCACTTTTCTTCCCGGTGCCGTCCCAGTTTATTTTCGATATTTAATATCTTTTCAAGAACATCATTTGGATTAAACGCTGTTTTTAATAATATCACCTGGTTCAGGTAATCAGGCGCATCAGTTTTTCCCCATGATTGCGTTTCATAAACCGATGATTTTTTTAATACCGGGGCTATCGCAGTTTCTATATGATCAATAGCTTGTTTCATAAACAATTGCCTGTCTCCCAGGTTACTCCCCAATAATAAAAAAACCTCATGCATGTTGTAACAAATATTATAGACAGTGCTCTTAGTGTTATCAGTTGCGAATTACTAAGTTTGCATAGTTAAAAGATTTAAAACATTTAATGAAACAATTCTTCAAATTTGTGCTTGCCAGCATGGTAGCGATAATTATTTCGGGTATCATTTTCGTGATCATTATTATTGCAATCATAGCTTCCTCAAGCGATAAAACGGTCGAGGTTGACTCTAATTCAATTTTACATATCCAGTTTACTAAAACAATTGCCGAACGCACCCCGGAAAACCCACTTAAAGATTTACCTTTTTTGGGATTGGACCAGGACGAATCAATTGGTCTTAACGATATCCTTGCGAATATTAAAAAAGCCAAAACTGACGCTAACATTAAAGGCATATTCCTGGATGAAACTGAAATTCCAATAGGGCAGGCCACATCTGAAGAAATCCGCAACGCACTGATTGATTTTAAAAAATCCGGCAAATTCATCATAGCTTACTCCGAAATATATACCCAGGGCTTTTATTACCTTGCTTCGGTAGCCGATAAGGTTTATTTAAACCCAAAAGGGATATTCCTGTTTCATGGATTTAACCAACAGATTACTTTTCTGAAAGGAGCACTTGACAAATTGGGCATCGAAGCACAGATAATAAAAGTTGGGACATATAAAAGCGCAGTTGAGCCATTTTTCCTTACCAAAATGAGCGATGCCAACCGTTTACAGGTAAACTCCTATTTACGTTCGCTCTACAATAGTTTTTTAGCGGGTATCGCCAAAAGCCGGAAGATCAGCAAAGACACTTTATTTAGCTGTGCAAATAACCTTAAAATACGTTTTCCGGAAGATGCACTTAATTTCAAACTGGTAGATGGGTTGAAATACAAGGACGAAGTTTTAAATGAACTTAAAAAACGTACAGGTATTGAAACTAATGATGACCTGAAAATAGTTGAGCTTTCTGATTATTCAAAAAGTATACCTACCGGAGATGATCGTAACAAGGAATCCAAAAATCAGATCGCAATCATATATGCATCCGGCGAAATTAACGGGGGAAGTGGTGATGACAATTCCATAGGCTCAGAAACGGTGTCAAAGGCGTTGCGCGACGCGCGCCTTGATAATAAGGTAAAAGCCGTTGTTTTAAGGGTTAATTCACCAGGAGGAAGCTCGCTGGCATCAGATGTGATCTGGCGCGAAGTAATGCTTACTAAAAAGGCAAAACCGATGATCGTATCCATGGGAGATTACGCTGCATCGGGTGGCTATTATATCTCCTGCGCGGCCGATTCCATTTTTGCCGAGCCGAATACCATAACCGGCTCAATAGGTATTTTTGCCGTATTACCCAACATGCAAAAGTTTTTTAATGATAAGCTGGGCATTACTTTTGATGGGGTAAAAACCGGCAAATATGCCGACCTGGGCGATGTTTCGAGGCCGTTAACGCCTGAAGAGCACGCCATACTGCAAAACCAGGTAGACCATGGCTATGATGATTTTACCAAAGCGGTGGCCCGCGGTCGTCACAAAACACAGGCTTATATTAACAGCATTGGGCAGGGCCGGGTTTGGACCGGTGAACAAGCCCTCACAAATGGGCTGGTAGACCGGCTGGGTAATATCAACGATGCCATCAAATCTGCAGCGAAGATGGCGGGTATAAAAAACTATAAACTAAAGACCTACCCTGACCAAAAAAGCTTCCTGAATAAATTTGGTTTCGATATGAATGCCGAAATAAAAGCCCATGTTGTAAAATCGGAGCTTGGCGAGAATTACAAGTATTACAACCAGCTGAAAAGTGTTACCCAAATGATGCGGACCCCGCAGGCAAGGTTGCCTTATGATGTGGAGATAAATTAGTTTTAGATA
Source organism: uncultured Mucilaginibacter sp. (assembly GCF_903913935.1). Taxonomy (GTDB): domain Bacteria; phylum Bacteroidota; class Bacteroidia; order Sphingobacteriales; family Sphingobacteriaceae; genus Mucilaginibacter. The sequence goes on along the minus strand of NZ_CAIWNH010000134.1, from coordinate 11,043 downwards.
TATTTTGATTGGACAAGCCGTACGCCCCTGGTGTACGGCTTTTTTGTTATTTGATGAATTCAAAATAACCTTTAAAAAAACAACCGATTCCATTCGTCTTTTGTATTTTTGCAGCTTCAATCAATTATGGAAAACAAACCCATAGCCCGAAAACTTCGCCTATTATCGCAACTGATGGAACTGCATGAGGTTAATCCCTTTAAGGTAAAGTCGATAGCGAATGCTGCTTTTAAGGTAGATAAACTTCCCTTCCCTGCGAAAAATAAAAGCACCGAAGAACTTGAAAAGATCGATGGCATAGGCAAAAGCACTGCGGCTAAAATAACCGAGCTGCTGGAAACCGGTACCATGGCCGAGCTGGAAGAATTGCTGGAAAAAACCCCGGCAGGTGTTGTGGAGATGATGGGTATTAAAGGCATTGGCCCTAAAAAGGTGGCCATCATCTGGCGCGATCTGGCAATTGAAAACCTTGGCGAGCTGTATTATGCCTGTAACGAAAACCGCCTGGTTGAGGCTAAAGGCTTTGGCTTGAAAACGCAGGATGAGATCCGTAAGGTTATTGAGTTTAATATGGCCAGCAATGGCAAGTTTCTTTATGCCAAAATTGAAGAAGAAGCCAATAACCTGCTGGATAGAGTAAAAGTGATTTTACCGGCTTCGTTAATCGAATTTGGCGGCGAATTCAGGCGATGCTGCGAGATCATCAATAACCTGGTGATTGTTTTAGGTGATAATGACCTGGATACCGCATTTAATTCAATTGCGGAATCTGGTATTATTCTTCAACCCATAGTTAATGGCAAAAAGCTTAGCGGCGAGCTTGAAAATGGCCTAAAAATCGAGATATTTTTTGTAGAAAAGCGTTATTTCTATCATGAACTTTTTGTTCAAACCGGCGACGGTGAACATATAAACGCAGTTTTAGCGCTGGCAGGAGACATTGTTGATCAACCAGTAAATGAGGAAGAAATCTATAATAAAGCAAAACTTGAATTTATACAGCCTGAGCTGAGGGAAGGAACAGGCTTTATTGAAAAAGCTAAAAACAATGACTTGCCGGCATTAATCACGCTGCCTGACCTGAAAGGATCCTTGCATAACCACAGCACCTGGAGCGATGGTATTAACACTGTTGAAGAAATGGCGCTATATTGCCGGGATGAAATGAACCTGGAATACCTGGGCATGTGCGACCACAGCAAAAGCGCCTTTTATGCCAAAGGGTTAAGTATTGAACAGGTAATCAACCAGCAGGAAGAAATTGACCATCTGAATAAAAAGCTGAATGGTTTCCATATCTTTAAAGGAATTGAATCGGATATATTATATGATGGATCGCTGGATTACCCTGAGGAGATTTTAAAACGCTTTGATTTTATCGTGGCCTCGGTACATTCCATCCTTAAAATGGACGAAGAAAAAGCAACTTCGCGCCTCATCAAAGCGATTGAAAACCCTTACACTACTATATTAGGTCACCCTACAGGCAGGTTGTTGCTGAGCCGGAGCGGTTACCCTATCGACTATAAAAAAGTAATTGACGCCTGCGCCGAGAATAACGTGGTAATAGAAATAAATGCCAACCCGCTGCGTTTAGACCTCGACTGGCGCTGGCATCAGTATGCCCTCGAAAAAGGTGTATGGCTATCTATTAACCCTGATGCACACCGTAAAGAGGGCCTTTTAGATATGTATTACGGTATATTAGCAGGAAGAAAAGGCGGTTTATACAAAGAAAGATGCCTGAATGCGTTATCATTGCAGCAAATAAGTTCTTTTTTTTCAAAAAAGAACAGAGGTTAAAGATTGGTGATTAGAGATTAGGAAAAAAGAAGATTGGAAAAGCCTGTAGAAAAGAAATAATACCCTGCGACACCAATGAACTAATGAACAATTGAACTAATGAACTTAATAAGTAAAGTAAGATCAATACAATCAGCACAAAAAACGCCATCGGTACTGGTTATCGGCGATTTGATGGTTGATCATTATATCTGGGGTTCGGCAACGCGCTTATCACCCGAGGCGCCTGTACCTGTAGTAAATGTAAAAAAAGAATCAACCACCCTTGGTGGTGCGGGCAATGTGGTGCAAAACCTGGTGGCTTTGGGAGCGAAGGTATCGGTTGCCGGGGTAATCGGCAATGATGCCGCAGGCAGGCAGCTGATAGATATAATGGCAAGTGAAGGTGTTAAAACGAATACCATTGTTGAGGATAATTCACGAACAACTACCATAAAAACCCGCATTTTGGTAGGTAGTCATCAATTGGTAAGGGTTGACAGGGAAGTTACTGAAGCTATTTCTGCTGAGCTGGAAGACAAGCTGATCGACGGAATTATTGCAAACATTGATAGCGCTGATATCGTACTATTATCAGATTACAACAAAGGTTTGTTAGCACAGGGGCTTACCCAAAGAATAATTAGCATTGCTAATGAACATCAAAAAAAGGTAGTTATAGATCCGAAAGGTTTAAATTACGAAAAATACAAAGGCGCGTACATCATCAAACCAAACCGTAAGGAACTGGCTGAAGCTGCCAAAACGGAAAAAATAAGCAACCTTACCGACCTGGAAAATGCGGCGAAAACCATTTTCCTGCAAACCGGCACAGATTACCTTATCGTAACCCTGTCGGAAGAAGGCATGGCGATCATTACCGAGCAAAGCAGCAAACTGATGCCGGTAAAGGCTACCGAGGTTTTTGACGTAACCGGCGCCGGTGATACTGTAATAGCGGTAATTGCGTATTTTACAGCGCTTGGCTTATCTGTTGAAGAAGCCTGCGAACTGGCTAACCATGCTGCAGCAAATGTTGTTAGGCATGTGGGCAGTGCGACTACCACAATTGATGAGATCATCAAAGACATGGAAGGGTTTTAGGTCATTAAGTCATTGGGTAATTAAGTCATTGTAAATATGGCGATGAAGTGTCCGTCCGTCACGCACTCGGCCATCTTGCGACAGAGCGGACGGGGTGGTCATTGGGTCATTAAAATAAATAAATCCGACATCGAAATTTCGACATCCGAAATATAAAGACATGGTTATACAGGAATTAAAAGATCACCAGCAGGTAATACAAAAAGTGATCGATCATTTGGGTGGCGATATTGAAGCTGCCTGCATCATGATTACCGCTGTAATACAAAAAGGCAATAAGGTTTTGCTTGCCGGCAATGGCGGCAGTGCAGCTGATGCACAGCACATTGCAGCGGAGTTGAGCGGGCGATTTGTTAAGGAAAGAAGGGCTTTGCCCGGTATTGCCTTAACCGTTGATACTTCAGCCCTGACAGCTATTGCTAATGATTACGGATACGAGCACGTATTTTCGCGCCAGGTAGAAGCGTTGGCGCAACCCGGTGACCTGTTTATCGGCATTTCCACCAGCGGCAATAGCCAGGGTATTTTAAATGCTTTTGAAGCGGCGACCAAACTGGGTTGCAAAACTCTAGGCCTTTCAGGCAGGGATGGCGGTAAGATGAATGACCTGTGCGAACTGAACATTGTAGTACCTTCAAATATTACCGCCCGGATCCAGGAAATGCATATTTTGATCGGGCATATCCTGTGCAAGGCACTGGATGATTTGTTTTAAACTTAAATAATTCAGACTTACGAAGTTTTAGAAACTTCGTAAATCTCCTATTCAATGATTTATTTTAAATTGATTTATGCACGTTGATATAGAAAACACCCTTTTAAATAAAATTCTGGATCTCCAGTCCATCAAAAGCCATGTACTTACCTGGCAGGCTGAAGGGCAAAAGGTTGTTTTTACCAATGGCGTTTTCGACCTGCTGCATATTGGTCACCTCACCTATATGGCGAAAGCGGCAGAACTGGGTAATAAACTGGTCATCGGCTTAAATTCGGATGCTTCAGTAAAGCGGATCAAAGGGGATGACCGGCCTGTAAACGACCAGAATAGCCGTGCAGCATTATTGGCAGCCTTGTTTTTTGTTGATGCGATCACCATTTTTGAGGAAGATACTCCAGCAAATCTCATCACAACTTTACTGCCTGATATCCTTGTAAAAGGCGCTGATTATTCAATTGAAAATATTGTTGGCGCCAAAGAAGTACTGGCCAACGGCGGCGAAGTAAAGACCATCAATTTTGTAGAGGGCTATTCATCCACCTCTATTATAAATAAAATCAGGAGCAAGACATGAAAATTTTGGTGATCCGGTTCAGCTCGATGGGTGATATCATTTACACCACGCCTGTGGTGCGCTGCCTTAAAAAGCAATTACCTGATGCCGAGGTTCATTTTTTAACCAAACCCGCCTTTAAATACATCTATGATAACAATCCCTATGTGGATAAACTGCTGTTATTAAAGGATAAGCTTGCCGATACTATTAATGAGATAAAGGCACAAAAATATGATTACATCATCGATCTGCACAACAACCTGCGTACAACATTGATCAAACTCAGTGTGCGGGTTAAATCATCTACCTATAAAAAACAGCGGATACAAAAGTGGTTGAGCTTAAAATTCAAACTAAAATTAGTACCGCCGGAGCATTTGGTAGACCGTTATTTAAAAACGGTTGCATTTTTAGGGGTTAAAAATGATGAACAGCCTATTGATTATTATATTAAAGCCGATCATAAGTTAAGTAAATTACTTCCCCTATCCTACCGGGATGGCTATATTGCTTTCATTATCGGGGCTACACATTTTACCAAAAGAATGCCCAACAGCAAGATCATTAGCCTATGCCATCAGCTAAAGCACCCGGTTGTTTTGCTTGGCGGAAATGATGTAAAAGCAAACGGCGATGAAATTACAGCTGAAACCAATAATGTTTATAATGCCTGTGGAATAACTACCCTTGATGAATCGGTTTTCCTGGTATCAAAGGCAAAAAGTGTTATTGGTTTTGATACCGGCTTAACCCATATTGCCGAAGCGTTTGGGGTGCCCATCGCTTCTGTTTGGGGTGGCACTGTACCCGAATTATTGGGTGTACAGCCCTATAAAGTTAAAGAAGTGTTGGTTGCCGGGATCGAATTATCATGCCGCCCTTGCTCCAAATTCGGGTTGGAAAAATGTCCGCTCAAGCATTTTAAGTGCATGAATGATCTGCCTGAAGGGCCTATTATTGCCTTTGCAGACCGGTAAATACGATCACCGGGGAAAACTATCCATCTATCTGTACGTTAATCATAAAGCACGAAGTATATTTAAATAAATCTTCGGCAATTGGGCTTATTTTATTTAATTTACATCATGAAAAAATTGATCCTGATACGGCATGCCAAAGCGGAAAAAGATTCGTTTGGAAAGGATTTTGACAGGCCGTTAAAATACCCCGGAATCCAGGATGCAAGGTTTATGGCCGACAGGCTTAAAGAAAATGCTATCATTCCTCAACAAATCTTAACCAGCGCTGCTTTACGTACCAAAACTACCGCTGAGATATTTGCCGATACATTTAATTTACCCGATCCAACTACTAAAAAGTCGATTTACGAAGCTAGCAGGGAAGCCTGGCTAAAGGTGATCAATGGATTATCTGATGATTACGATACCATCGCTATTGTTGGCCATAACCCCGGTGTTGCCGAAATTTTGAGGTATTTAACCGGCGAAGGCAGGGAGGTGCATACATCAACCGTTGCATTAGTTGAATTTGACATTGATAATTGGGCTGAAGTTACCGGTGATACCGGCAAACTGGCTTTTTATAGTTCACCAAAGGAATAGTCATTGGGTCATTGGGTCATTGGGTCATTAATGTTACTTCAAAACCCTGATGATTGCATTACTTTCCAATATTTTTAATGTAAATATTCAGTTTCAGATGGATGGTTTCTAATTGCTTTAATAGCGATTGATAGGTTTCATCTTCAATTAAGCCCCTCGTTTTTGCTTTTTTTAACCATCCTTTGGTCTCAATGATCGATCCCCTGCTAAAAAAGCAAAAGTTCTTATTTTCTTTATAATGAAAACGACCGAACCCTTCAGCAATATTCGCGCTGATAGAATCCGCTGAGCCTACTAATTGTTTCCCAACAGTATCCTTAGCAAAAAAGTCCCACTTTATGGTTATAAACCAAACCTCATCTGCAAACATTTCTGCTAAGTTATGTACCTCAATTTCTTCGATCCTGTTACTCATAAATCTATTTTTAATATTTAATTATCACCCTATCCCCAACCAACCAATGACTTAATGACCAAATGACTCAATGACTTCCCAAACCAACCAATGACTTAGTGACCTAATGACTTTAATTAATGCAATACGTTTTCCCAGGCAACGACCTGATGTACCCCTGCATCTCCATGTTGAGTAAGTTCATCGCAAGTAAACTCGTCGGTAAATTAGCTTTTATAGTGAGGTCATCAATTGCAACAGGGCTGTTGCTTTGCTTCAAAATATCAAATATCAGTTGTTCTTCCGCCGAAAGATCTATCGGCAGCATAAATTGTTCCGCTGGTTTCAGGTTATCTGCTTTTTCCCATCCCAGGCTATACGCCAGGTCTGCCACGCAGGTAAGCAGCGCTGCTTTGTTATTACGAATCAGGAAGTTACAGCCCTCGGAGTAATCATCTCCTACCCTTCCCGGGAACGCAAATACATCCCGGTTATAGGAGTTGGCTATCTCGGCTGTTATTAATGCGCCTCCTTTTATCCCGGCTTCAATCACCACCGTTGCATCCGCCATGCCGGCAACTATGCGGTTTCGCTGCGGGAAGTTTTCCCTGTCGGGGATGGTGCCCGAGAGGTATTCAGTTAATAAGCCACCATTATCAAGCATTTTTTCGGCTGTTGCCCGGTTCTGGCTGGGATACATCCTGTCCAGGCCATGCCCCAGTACGCCTACGGTCGGTACATTCAGCTTTACGCACTCTTTATGTGCCGCAACATCTATCCCTAAAGCCAAACCGCTTACTATGAGTATATTGTATTGCTTTAGTTCCTCCACCAGCTCATGGCACAGGTGTTTGCCGTATTCGGTGGCGTTACGGGTGCCAACTATACTAATAACATGCTGCATATTTAAGTTGGCATTCCCCTTCGAGAACAACAAGATCGGCGCATCGCCACAATTCTTCAGGCGTTTGGGATACCTGCTATCGGTATAAAAAATAATTTCAATCCCGTTCTTTTCTACAAATTTTAATTCTGCTTCGGCTTTGGTGAGTGCTTCCTTAAAATTAAGCTGGCTGATGGTTTTTTCGCCGATACCCGGTACACGCAGCAGTTTATAGTTAGGTGCGTTAAAAACGTTTTCGGTATCGCCAAAATGGCTAACCAATAGTTTTGCCAACGATGGGCCTATATTATTTAAAAGCGTTAACGCAACCTGGTGCAATTGTGACATAAGTAAAGATATATGCCACTAAAATATAAAAATCCTAAGAATTTTAGCAAAAAAAATGACTAAAATATCAGTAGAATCCCTTTTAAATATTCAAAGTTTAAGTTAACCTATGCTGATGGGAAATTAACATGCAAGTCATGCCCCGTTGGGGGCTACCTGTTTGTAGAAAAAGAAATCACAACAAAATATTACCCCGTCAGGGGTTACCCATTCGCAAGGGGTAGTCCCTTACGGGGCAATTACCACAAACAGGTAGCCCCTAACGGGGCAGTCGCTTTTAAACGCGATTTCCATGCCTGAAATCTGCCGCATTTTTTTATCCACCATTATATCTGTACTATTTTTTTCAAAAAAAACTATAAAAATAGTTTGCAAACTATAAAAATAGTTCTACCTTTACTCAACTATAAAAATAGTTTGCTATGCACATTAAAGAATTGACAAAAGCCGAAGAGCAGGTAATGCAAATTTTATGGCAATTAAAGGAAGCCATTGTAAAAGACATTATTGAAGAAATGCCCGATCCCAAACCTGCCTACAACACAGTTTCCACCGTAGTAAGGGTATTGGAGGGTAAAGGATTTATCGACCATAAAGCCTACGGCAATTCCCACGTTTACTATCCGGCGGTACAGGAGGCTGACTATAAAAAGTTCACGTTTGATAAGATGATGAAAAACTATTTCAACAACTCTTACCAAAGCCTGGTCTCCTTCATTGCCGATGAAAAAAAGCTCGACCTGAATGAACTTGATGAATTAACCCAATTGTTAAACAACCTTAAAAACGAAAGATCATGAACTGGCTGCAATACCTGCTGGAGGCTAATTTATACCTGGGTATATTTTACCTTGTTTATTGTGTGTTTTTAACCAGGGAAACCTATTACCTGTTTAACCGCGCGTATCTGCTGTTTAGCTGTGTGGTCTCTTTTGTTTTACCACTGGTGCAACTGGGTTTCCTGCGCAACAACCAACCTGCGGCGCAAACTGTGTCATACGTTATTGCAGCACATGGTGCCAATAGCTATGATAAAGCGGCACAAATTTCCCTGGCAGCCTATTTTACTTTGCAAAACTGCGTGTTAGGTGTATACCTGCTGGGGGCTGTTGTTTTTACTATCCTGCTGATCATCAAGCTTATCCGCTTATTTACACTGACCCGCAGCCGTACAGCTACGGTTGACAACCAATACAAACTGGTGCATATCAACGATTCCAACTCCGCTTTCTCGTTTTTCAACTACCTGTTCATCGGTACAAAAGCAATGGATGCGGAGATCATTATCCGTCATGAGCTGGTGCATATCCGCCAGAAACATTCTATCGATATTATCCTGCTTGAACTTTTACGGATCATCAACTGGTTTAATCCGCTCATTTACCTGCTGCAAAACAGCCTGAAAACCGTTCATGAATATATTGCCGACGAACAAACCGCCTCTTATAAAACCAATCCCCTCGCCTATTCCACCTTCCTGGTAAACAATGCATATGGCATCGGCGGGCCATCTATCACGCATTCATTTTTCAATTATAACCTTTTAAAAAAGAGAATCATTATGCTAAATCAAAAACGATCGGGTAGTTTGGCAAGGCTAAAATACCTGGTAACGGTGCCCGTATGCGCCGGGCTGCTCTGTGTTTCCACACTGGGGTTCAGCAAAACGTACGGATGGGTGGTATTGGCGCCAAAAATGTCGTCCGCCATCAATGCAGACCAAAAAGTAAAAACCCTGAAATCAACGGAGGGTGACATTGTTGGATATGGAGATAAAATGACCGTACACGGCAAACTTTACACAGTAAATAACCTTACCGATGCTGACAAGGCTTATTTGCTGAAAACTTATAAAATAAAACTTGAGGTGGTGGAGATTAAGGGTAAACCGGGGCAGGCAACTGTATTTTTTCCTTCAGTGGCAAAAGATACCGGCGACAATTCAACAAGCATAACTTCCAAAGGGTACAAGTACAGACAGGCAGGCTATGTGGTAAACAACAAATCGGATATACTGGTCATCATCACCGAAAAAAATGGAGAAGAAAGAGGATATTACCGAAACTCCCTAACACCGGCCCAGGTACGTTTTTTGAAGGAAAAATATGGCTATACCTACCCGAAAATGGAAGTTTTCGCGAAGCTGCCTCCGCCTCCTCCAAGACCGATGGCGCCCGCAGCTAAACCAGCAAAACTTACGCTGCCACCAGTAAAAGCTGATGTTATAATTGTTGAACCCGTTGCTCCGGTGAAGCCTAAATCGCCGTTGCCTCCCACAGGTAAACCTGAAAAGCCTGCACCACCAATGAAAGCCGATATTATTATAGATGAGCCTGTTTCACCTGTTCAGGTTAAATCGCCACCACCACCACCAATGGCACCGCACATGCCTTTAACCAATGCTTATGCCGCGCTTGAAAAATACATTGCTAAACATACCAGGTACCCGGCAGTAGCCCGTGAAAATAAAGTATCTGGTAGCGCTGTTATACAATTTGTTCTAAACGCTGATCATAAAATAACAAACGTTACCCTTATCAAGGGAATAGGAAACCGCTGCGATGAAGAGGCAATGAGAGTGTTGAATGAATATAACGACGCTATTGATGCAAAGACGGGCACTTATAAAGTTGCTGTTACTTTTCTAATTGATGGCCTGCCGGCACCTAAACCTGCCAGCGAAGCATTAAGCAACGACCCATCGTTTATTGGTGAAGTGGTGGTAGTAACCTATTTATAAATACATAACAAAATCGGTGTAATCACCTATAACAATCAGTGAAATCATCCCCTATCGGTGTAATCACCCTTTAACATAGATTACCTGCTTGGTTTCAAAAAACTCCTCTTCAAAGTAATCTTTGAGGTAATATTGCTGAACGGCTAAACCCGCTTCGGCAATTTCCTGTTCAAGGTCTCCACCTTTTAAATACAGGATCCCGTTAGGCAAAGTGTTCTTGGATTTCTTGTTGAATTTGCCTTTTACCCAGGGATAAAACTCCTTTAGGCGCGTAACCGCCCTCGATACCACAAAATCAAACTTTTCATCTACCTGCTCTGCCCGCTGGTGCGAGCCTTTTACATTGCTAAGCCCTAAAGCCTGGGCAACTTCCTGCACTACTTTTATTTTTTTGCCGATAGAATCAACCAGGTAAAACTCCGTTTCCGGAAACAGGATAGCTAATGGGATGCCCGGGAAACCGCCGCCGGTACCTACATCCAGCACTTTTTCGCCCGGTAAAAAAGGCATTACTTTGGCTATGCCCAGCGAGTGCAGCACATGGCGCTCGTACAGCTGCTCAATATCCTTGCGCGAGATTACATTGATCTGGTCGTTCCAGAACTGGTATAATTCGGGTAAGCGTTTAAATTGCTCAAGCTGCTGAGCCGTAAGTGATGGAAAATATTTGGTGATCAGATCAGATGTCATCCCTGTTAAAGCGGTTGATGATATTGCCAAGCAAATACCTGGCCCTGAATAGTTGCGCCTTAACAGTACCTAAGGGAAGATCCAGCTGCTGAGCAATCTCTTCGTAGGATAATTCGTCAAAATAACGCAGGGTGATGAGGTTACGGTAACGCGACGGCAAGCTTTCTATCAGTAATTTAAGCTCCTGTGTTTGCTGTTTTTTGATGGAGACTTCTTCCGGATTTAATACATCGGCTTTGATCTGGAGTTGTTTTTCCTCGCCATCG
>NZ_CAIWNH010000133.1 GCF_903913935.1 uncultured Mucilaginibacter sp. | reverse complement strand
GACATCGGGCACTTTGAAAGTGAACAATTTACGCAACAATTATTGTCTGAGAATATTAAGAAAAAATTTAGTAACTTTGCCGTCCGTTTAACAGAAGTAAATACAAACCCCGTCAAATATTTTATTTAATGGAACAAACCGTAGAAGAGAAGCTGAAAGCTTTATACGAACTACAAACCATCCACACCAAGATCGACAGAATTCGCCAGGTAAGAGGTGAATTGCCTATGGAAGTTGCCGACCTTGAAGATGACGTTGCAGGTCTTGAAACCCGTATTCAAAAGATAAAAGCTGAGCTGGATGATTTAGAAGATGATATTGTTACCCGTAAAAACCTGATAAAGGATTCACAGGCCAACATCAAAAAATACGAAACTCAACTTAATGAGGTTAAAAATAACCGCGAATACGACGCTATATCAAAAGAAATTGAGATCCAGGGATTAGATATCCAGGTAAGTGAAAAAAAGATCAGGGAATTCGGCTTTGAAATAGCCACCAAAACCCAGGTGTATGAAAAAGCCCTTGCCGACCTGGAAGCACGTAAAAGTGATCTGGATGCCAAAAAAGAAGAATTAGGCACCATTACTTCTGAAACCCAGAAAGAAGAAAGCGAACTTACTGCCCAGGCTGAAACAGCAACCAAAGGCATTGATGGCCGTTTGCTGATCGCCTATAACCGTTTGCGTAAAAACGCTAAGAACGGCCTTGCGGTGGTAACCATCCAGCGCGATTCATGTTCAGGATGTTTTAACCAGATCCCGCCTCAGCGCCAGTCGGATATCCGTCAGCGTAAAAAAATCATCGTTTGCGAACATTGCGGCCGTATATTGGTTGACGAGCAAATGGCGATGGAAGCTGAAACAGCATAAATTCCTGCCCCAAAAAGCGGAGTAAGAAATATAAGAGCTGCCTTAAAAGAGGCGGCTTTTTTTGTTAAGAAAATTTAGGGATGGTGATTGGCGATAGTAGCGTAGCCGCCTTTTTTGGGTAATTTACAAAAAACAAAAAAACCTCCCCGGTAAGCCGGGAAGGCGAATATTTTTTTATGATACTCCTTTTCAGGAGACCTGAAAACTTAAACCCTTTTTGATTTGATACGGGCAGCTTTGCCGGTCAATTCGCGCAGGTAATAAAGTTTAGCACGGCGTACTTTACCGTGGCTGTTTACCTCTACCTTATCAATATTTGGCGAGTTGTAAGGGAAAATACGCTCAACACCTATGCCGTTTGATACTTTACGTACAGTAAAGGTTTCAGATATACCAACACTGTTGCGCTGGATAACCACACCCTGGTATACCTGTATACGTTCCTTGTTTCCTTCGCGTATTTTATAGTGAACACTTACCGTATCACCTGCTTTAAAGGACGGATGTACTCTTTTTTCTGATGACTGTTCTTCAACAAATTTTACTAAATCCATGATTTTTAGCTCTTAAAGCGATTTTTAGCCCGTAAAAATCGGATTGCAATTATAGGGATTTTTTTTAACAATTAAAAGTCGATGTTGAAAATTAATTTTCATTAGTTGTTTGGTTGATTGAGTATGATTAAGTGAGTGGTTTTAATTCAACCAACCTAACCCAATCAACTTACACTAACCTAATCAACTCAATCAACCCGACGCGCCTCAGTAAAATAGGCGATAATGGTATAAATCAGCCCAATAAGCAGCAGGTTAAATACAAAACTGATCATCGTATCGCTTCCCGAGTGTGAGCGGCAGTCGATATCAATAAAAGTATAGATGGCATATGCTGCCGCAATTACCAGGATAACCCAGCCAACAACCGATGCCGGCCGGTAGAAAACGCCTGTTCGTGTAAACCAGTTTAATTTCATAAAAATAATTTTAAATGTTTTGATATATCTATTATCGCAGTTGTTTCGGCCTTTCGCCCTTTTACCTTTCGCCTTTTACCTTTCACCTTTTACCTTTCACCTTTCGCCTTTCGCCTTTAACCTACCGAAATATTCTCCGTTATCACGTAGGCAATAAATATTCCTACAATTATCAAGCTGAGCAGGATAAGCAGTATATTCCATATTTTAACTTTTATGGTGATGTTAAGCTGCTGCACCCTGCCTTCTTTTTGGAGGCCCACGTGTGTTATGGCCAATGCGTTAATAATAACGCAGATAATGGGCAGTACTTCGATAATGATTGTCCCTAAAAAGTCTATATAACGCGTTTTATCCAGGCTCGACATCAGCGTAAACATCGCCGCGAACCAGCTTGTACCTACGCGCAGGTGCGAGAAATAGTACATAAACACGCAAAACAAAAAATAGCAGGGCACAACAATCAGCCAAACCCCAAGCGCCGCTGAGCGGCCGGCATTCATAATGGCCATTTTTACCTGAAGGGGATGTTTCTGCGGGTTTATTTCCGGTACTTTTAAGTTTTCCATCTGTTTTAAAAATTCGTCCTTTTCTTTCATGTTAATTACCCTTATAATGCAAAACGATGATCCGGTTGCAGTGTTACAGCATATTTCTTAATTTTTCCAGCCCACGGGATAGCAGCGATTTTACGGTGCCCTCATTTTTATCCAGGATCTCGCTGATCTCGCTGTTGGTTTTTTGTTCAAAATACCGCAGGGCGATCACTTCCTGATATTTAATATCCAGCTTAAGCAGGTTTATCCTGATCTGGTTATAATCGTTATGGGCCTTTAATTCGTTTTCCAGCAGTTCGCGCTCTTCATCCGCATCCTGGTGCAGCAGCTTTTCCATTTGCGGGTTCTCCAGCAACTGCTGCAGCGATTGCGGCTGATATTTACTGCTGCGGTAATACATATTCAGTTCGTTGGTAGCAATGCGGTACAACCAGGCCGATAGGCTGATGCCCCGCAAGCGAAAACTGCCAATCTTTAAAAAAGCTTTTAGAAAAGTTTCGGCGGCAATGTCCCTCGAAAGATCATAATCTGCCGTGCGGCGCATGATGTACCCGAACACCGGCTTATACCAACAATCAAACACCTCGCCGAAAGCGGCAGGGTCGGTACGGCATTGTTCAACAAGTTTGGCTTCGTGGTCGGGGCTCATGCTCGGCAACTATAATGCAGGGATTGTGCTTTGGTTGCAAAATTAGTTTATCAGGTTAGATAAAGTTGATTAAGTGAGTAGTTTGTTAAGGTCTTTACCACTGCCCCAACCTCATCAACCACTCACTTAATCAACCCAATCAACTATTCATCCAGCAAATCAGGCCTTCTCTTCCTGGTGCGCTCTACGGCTTGCTCAAAGCGCCATTTTTCTACCTCTGGGGTATTGCCGCTGAGCAGGATATCGGGCACCCTGTGGCCGTTCCAGTCGGCCGGGCGGGTATAAACAGGGGCATCCAGCAAACCATCCTGGAAAGAATCGGATAATGCAGAGGTTTCGTCGGACAAAACACCCGGTATCAGCCTTACTACCGCATCCACCACCACCGCCGCCGGTAATTCACCGCCCGAGAGTACATAATCGCCGATGGAGATCTCGCGGGTAACAAAAATATCGCGGATGCGCTGGTCGATGCCCTTATAGTGCCCGCATAAAATAATGAAATTCGTTTTGGTTGACAGCTGGTTGGCGATCTGCTGGTTAAAGGTTTCACCATCCGGCGACATAAAGATCACTTCATCATATTCACGCTCGCTTTTCAGCTTTTCAATAATGCGTGCAAAGGGATCTATTGTCATTACCATACCGCTGCCGCCGCCATAGGGGTAATCATCCACACTTTTTTGTTTTTGGGTGGAGTAGTCCCGCAGGTTATGGACATGTATTTCGGCTATGCCTTTTTTTTGTGCACGCTGCAAAATGGAGTGGGCAAAAGGGCTATCCAGCAAGCCGGGCAAAACGGTAACGATATCAAAGCGCATGGTGCAAAGATAGTTTTATTGAGGTGAAAGGTAAAAGGTTAACGGCGAAAGGAATTATTTCAAAAACAGACGAATTAAAGGGTCATTGTCTCGGTTTCAATTTGATCAATTTTAGGCACGGGCAGTAGTAAATAAAAAACAGCCAAATAAATGATTGGGATACTTAGCAAACCAGCAATAAGCACCTGCAAGTAGGCAAAACCGTAGATTACCCAGGTGGCAATTAAAAACAGGAAGTAATTGATATAAACTGCTATATGCATTGCCTTTAACCTGACTTTTTCTATATCTGTTGTTTCGTTTTTTTCTTTCGACCATATCCAAATCAACAGGCAAATCGGAAATAAAATAAATAATTCAGTCGGCAAATCTTTTTTTATCAGATCGTCGATGGCTGAAAATTGGATAATGGCCCAGATCAGAATAAAAAAGAGGATACAAATCGACTTCACGATCAGTAAGTATGGTTTGTAGGGAAGTAAAAAAAGTGATGATTCTTTTCGGCCTTCTCTGGCGCTATAAAGCAAAAAGTAAAACCGGGCAATAAAAATAACCAGAGGAAAAAATATTTCAAGATCATCGAAGACCGCTATGCGGTGTATAAAACCAATCTTCAACCAGTTTCCTAAAGACAGCAAACCGAAATTGGCAAACCGAAAAATTAAATCTGACACTACTGCCCAATAAAGGGCATTCAATCTAATTCCAGACGTTCGCTCATCTTCGTTTTTGAGCCGGGAAAACCCAATGAATATTAATCCCAAAACTTCACAGGTTGTTCCTAGTTCGTCGGTAAAATTACCTGAGCCGTGGTCGGCAAAAATTAAAACCTTGTCCTGAAATAGGTAAATATAGCCAAATACCAACCCGATCAATGCCAGAACTATGCCAATAGGCCTGAAAAATATGGGAAATAAAAGGTAAGGCTTCATTCGGTTTATTTACCGAATATAGAAAATATTATTGCTGGAATCAAAAACCTGCTTTTGCTTCTATCCTGATTCCAGGCTCTTGGTTCCTGGCTCTTTCACAACGGTCTGTAAATTTCCCAGTGATGGCCAAAGGGATCGGCGATATGGCCCAGGCGCATGCCGTAATCCTGGTCGGCTACGGGGTATATTTCGGTAGCGCCGGCTGCAATAGCTTGTTTCGCTACGGCATCCGGATCATCAACCATCAACCCAAACCTTACACTGATGCCGCCCAGGCTTAAGTGGCTAAAGTTGCCATGTTCCGGCGACTCATCAGCCAAGTAAAACGCCGCACCGCCGATGGATAGTTCGGCAACTACTTCACCATCGGGCGATGTTACGCGGATTAATTCAACGGCGTTAAACGCGTTTTTGTAAAAATCTATAGCCGCAGCGCCGTTCTTTACGGACAACGTTGGTTTGATCATGGCTTTAAAGTTGTTTTCCATATCAGTTGCCGTTATTGGTTGCCGGTTTTTCGTCGCGGATGTCTTTTTCAATCAGCCAGTGGTGGCCGAAGGGATCGGTAAAGCCGCCCTGGCGATAGCCGTAATCATAATCCTGTACAGTTGAGGTAATAATAGCGCCTGCGGCTTCGGCATTGGCCATAATGGTGTGCACGTCATCTACCCATAAGCCAATGGAAACGGTAGAGCCGCCAACGTTTTTCGGGCTGAGATTGTCGTGACCCTCCTCATGCAGGTGAAATACCTGCCCGTCGACCTCCAGCTCTGACACGTGGATCGAACCGTCGTCATTACTAAAACGGCGCAGCTCGATAGCGCCGAGTGCTTTGCTATAAAAGCTGATGTCGGTTACCCCATGGCTGATGACCAGTTGGGGCGAAAATGTGGTTTGCTGTTTCATGTGCTGTAAATTTTATAATGGTAACCGGCTTTTTTGCCGCCGGGGCTAATTAAGCCCGACACGGGATCTGCCTATTTATTAAACTCGCCGAAGTGCCACAAAATGCCCGATGGGTCATGTAAAAAATATTCACTGCCCCAGTCATTGTTCCGGATGGCGGTTAATTTTACTTCTTTGTATTTTTCCGTAAGGTTTAACTTCTGCAGCTCATGCCAATGGCGGTTCACATCGTCCACCTCTAAAAATAACATGGTGTTATTTATCCAGTCTTTCACATAAGCATCCTGTAAATAAAACCCCAAGGCATCTGTTTGGAACAGGGACATATTATGAAATAAAACCACTTCCCTGAAACCCAGGTCGCGGTAAAAACTCCTTGAACGTTCAAAGTTTTTAGCCCCGATAAAGGGCCGGATGGATTTAGCTTTATGTTCCATTAGCTATTATTGTTTATACGGCCTATAAAATGTCGGTGCCTGTTTCGTTTAATCCCCCTCTTCCAGCACAAATACCTCTTCCAGCGGTTTGCCGAATACCCGGGCTATTTTTAGCGCCAGCACAGTTGAAGGTACGTATTTATTGCTTTCGATGGTATTGATAGTTTGGCGTGAGACACTCACCAGGTCTGCCAGTTCGCCCTGTGTTATATTTTTGATGGCGCGCTCTACGCGGATATTGTTTTTCATGGCTATCCCTCCTTTGGCAGTGAATGGTTTAGCTTGAAAATCACCCACCTGAAACGGACAATAAAGAAAAATAGCGGCACCATTAAATTCAAAAACAGGATATGTTCGGTATCAGTGGTCAGTATTAAACCAATGATCAGCAAAAAATAGTTTAAATAAATGGCCCATTGCAGGGAATCGAGGCGTAATTGCGAGATCTGTTCATCTTCAATCTTTTCTTTTGCAAAAGCAATAAAGAAAAGGCCAACCGCCATTAACAGCGTCGTCGCCATAAAAAATAAATGACCGTTGTTGAATAGGGTGTTGTCTGCAATATGTTGAGCGTCTACCGGATCAGGGGGCCTTTTGAAAAACACAAACGGCACATGCACCAGGAAAAGTGCAGTCCCAAGGTAACGGAACCAAAAGGGGAATAGAAAGCGTGATTTCATGTTTCAATTATTTTTTAATGAGCGGTTAAGTTGATAAATCTTCCATCGGAACCGGATAATAAAAAAGATCAATGGGCTAATAATATTAAAAATGAGGACAGGAATAAAATGTACGCCATAAATAAAAAGCACACAAACAATAAACAAGGCGTAATTGAAGTAAACTGCCCATTGCAGCGAATCTAAGCGTATTTGCGAAATTTGTTCATCTTCAATTTTCTCCTTTGAAAATCCTATAAACAGAAGGCCGGAGACAATGAGTAAAATAAAAATATCGTGATGTAGTCTCATTCCGATCACCCCGGTGTGGATATCATTCTGTGCGTTTTGGTGAGAAGGCACAACCTGATGTAAATCCACCGAGGTATAGCCTTCAGGGTGCAGGAGCTTTAAAGTGATTGCAAAGGCAACAGCAACAGCAAAGCAACCGTATCCCGCTATGCGCCATTTGTGAGAAAATAAGAAGCGTGATTTCATTTATGTAAAGTTTAATTTACCAAATGTAAAGTAAACTTTACAAATATGAAAGTTTACTTTACAAAAAATCTACATTAAACCGGGCTTCGTTAAACTTTTGGCACGCAATTAAGGATATACCCCAAAAAGTAGTAAATTTGAGTAAACCTTACTGCAATGAAATTTAATAGGCACTTGTATTTATTAATCGGTATAATCTTACTAAGCATTGGTGTATATAGAGATTTCTATATGCATTCCCTTCGCTTTTTAGCATTCTTTTATTGTTTAGGTGGGTGTGCTGTTGGAAACTGGATCGGAAGCTTTTTTAAATCAAAAGAATAGCTTGCCCTGGTTGATTTAAAAATATTTATTGCGTGGAAAGGAGACGCAAAATATTGCGCCTCTGCGCAGATAAGGTTAATCTAAATAAACATCCAGCAGGCCCTCCGGCAAATCAACCGTAACGATCTCTTTTACCACATCGATCCCTTTGATCACCGCTTCGTTTAGCGGGAAAAGAATCTCCTTGTTTTGAAAGTCTACCGCAGCTATTATTTGCTGGGGATATTCGTGTACCGCGGTGATGATGCCCAATACGCCTTCGTTTATATCAACGGCGGTAAACCCTTCCAGGTCGAACAAGGTAAATTCGTCTTTTTTCTTTTTAGGTTTTAATTTATTCGGGAGAAAAATATCCTTGCGGACCAGCGCCGCTGCTTTTTCGATGCTATCCACATCTTCCAGCACCAGGTAGGCCGCATTTTTTTGCAGGTATTTGATGGAACTAACAAAATAAGGTACCAGCTTGCCGGTAATTTCAATAAAAATTCCATCAAGCTTTATTTTCTCCAGGCCCTCAAAGTCGACATACATATTCATCTCGCCTTTTAAGCCTTTGGTTTTTAAAATGCTGCCAATCCTGAAGTAGTCTTTCTTGTCCATGCTATACCTTTAATTTATTCCCTTATAGCGATGGGTTTCAAACCCATCGCTATAAGGGAATGCGTAAAAACAACAATGGCGAAGGACCTGTAGGTGCTTCGCCATTGTATTTATGTCTAAATAAAAATTATTCAGCGCTTTCTGCTTCGGTTTCAGTAGCTGCATCTTCAGCAGGAGCTTCAACTTCTTCAACCGGAGGTGTGTTTTTAGCAACAATGGCTGCCGCTTTCGCCTCTTTCTTTTTAGCTTCAG
>NZ_CAIWNH010000132.1 GCF_903913935.1 uncultured Mucilaginibacter sp. | reverse complement strand
CCCCAAAACCCCAAAACCCCATCGATTGAAGTTTGAAATTTCTATATTTAAAGTTAATGGCAACCAAACCAGCAAATAGTACAAGCTCAAATACAACAGCATCCAGTACGTCCACAACTAGTACACCATCATCAAGTTCCTCATCATCCAGTACAACAGCCGCTGCTACCGCCACCTCTGCTCAACCCCTTGTACTAAGTGATGGACAAACTCCACCCCTTTTTAACATCTAAGGCTTCCTAACAACATAGTCTCAGAACACTTATGGGACAACTCCGACCTATTCCCCTCAGTATGCTTACACTGTGTCTGCACTTGCTCAGTAATGGTAGATGAATGGAGTAATGGGTGTTGCTGACTATAACTTTGGTGGTAAAATGTGGAATTCTTTTTACTATGCCTAGCAAGTAAACTTCAACGGTGTCATTCCCAGCGGCGGTGTACTACAAAGTTTCATCTAGTTTTAAAATTGGGATATTTCTACTTCAACCCCTTCTTACATGAACCTCTAATGTTAAGTCACAGTTGGAACGACAAACACATTTTCTGATACGGTGAGTTGTGGGTCACAAACACTGGCAACTACTCTAGGAGGACCAACTACAACTAAGGGTCAGGTCGCTTGTCCACAAGTTGATCAATTTGTAAACTCTAAGGACATATTTACTACGACAACCTATAAGGGTTGGACTTCCTACACATGCTACGCTTCAAGGTACCTCTAGCAGTAGGCTGGGACCATCCAACAAATCAAAATAGGTGACACAATCAATTTTATTTCGGGTTTCAAATACTTTTCTAGTTCATCTTTGACCACTCCAACAGCCTCAGGTAGTTCGACCAGCTCAAACTTGAATTGGGTTGTTGTTGACAGTGCAATGACTCTAGGAGTGTCAGCACTTGCTTCTCTATTTGTTCTAATAGCATTCTGATCTCTTATATTTATTTAACAATAAGGGAAATCGTTTAAACTTGCCGGCAAGCGGACCTAATAATTCGGCTGATGAATTTTCAATCAGCTGGTTAATAGTTTGGCCCTGCAAGTTAC
The DNA here is from genome assembly GCF_903913935.1 of uncultured Mucilaginibacter sp. GTDB lineage: Bacteria > Bacteroidota > Bacteroidia > Sphingobacteriales > Sphingobacteriaceae > Mucilaginibacter. Next base: position 8,585 of record NZ_CAIWNH010000132.1, on the reverse strand, counting down.
CGTTGCTGACTTTACTGGAGTGATCATCCCGGTCGCTTAAAATCCAGGCCTCGCCAATGAGGTCATCCGGGGGTAAGGGATTCGATAATAGATCAGACAATCTTCTTCCACCCCAGATCCTGTACTGGTAAATAGGGTCGAATTTTAAAGGATAAAGTACTGTTGGTGCCATTCAGGCTAATAACACCCGGCCATGCCTTAATGTTTGTAACAAGGTTAAAGTTTAGAAACAACCGACTGACAAATTATTTTTTATACAGGCGCTCAATTGGCAAGCCATACTGTTCCTATAATTTCGATCAATATGATTAAACAAAGCCATAAATAGAATTTACTTTCGCCCTTGATGAAAGCCGCAAGGAAAAAATTTATCACCATATAAATTCCCCCTGCAAAACCAATAAAAATGGCTGCGAACAATCCGCCTTGATTACCCGCCATAAAATGATCTTTATCAGGGTATTTATCAAACCGTTCACGGGATTCAATTCCTATTATTACAATCCATATGCAAATAGAAGTAAATACCAGCAAAAAGATGGTAGCCGGTATGTGTTTCGCTAAAGTACGGGTAAAGGTTTTCATTTAATTTTAGGCTGATACATTATATACCAATCGCACCCAAAATTAACATTTATTAAAACAAAGGCCGCAATAATCACTATAACACATACCAACGAAATATTAGCTCTATGATTCCGACTCCAGACTTAAGACTCCAGACTAAACAAACTCCTTCTCCATCTCCGGCGTGTACTCACCCCTTCGGGCAGCATTATCCAAACTGGCGCGATGATAAAGCATTTTTTGGGCTGCTACTACATTTTCATCCATACCCTGCCAAATTTCCATAGCAGGTTGCTGTATGGCCCGTGCGAAGGAAAAGGTGAGCGCCCAGGGTAGTTTACCCTTAAACTTTATATGCATAGCGTTAAGGTGCGCTGTTGCCCGCTCAGCCGATTGTCCGCCTGATAAAAAAGCCACACCGGGAACAATTGCCGGAACAGATTGTAACAGGCAGTTAACCGTAGCGTCAGCAACTTTATCAATGGTTGCCGGTTTTGGGTTGCTTAAACCCGGCAATACCATATTGGGCTTCAGTATCAGGTATTTTAAATTAACATTTTGTGCGTACAGTTGGTCAAACAACACATGCTGCACCCGCGAGGTTACATCAAAGCATTTTTTAAGGTCGTGCGGGCCATCCATTAAAACTTCTGGCTCAACAATAGGCACGATACCGGCTTCCTGGCAAAGGGCAGCGTAGCGGGCAAGGGCATGCATATTGGCTTCGATACAGCCCCTGCTGGGCAAAACAGCGTTTATAGAAATTACTGCCCGCCACTTGGCAAAGCGCAACCCCAGTTCGTAATATTTTGCCAAACGTTCCTTTAAACCATCCAGGCCAAGTGTAATTTTTTCGCCGGGAAAACCTGCCAGGTCAGTAGTACCTTCGTCTACTTTAATGCCGGGAACTATGCCGGCTTTTTTCAGGACATCAATAAATAATACGCCATCTTTTGTCGCCTGGTGAATAGTTTCATCAAACAAAATAGCGCCGCTGATGCATTGGCCCAATCCGGGGGTGGTAACGATCATTTCGCGGTAGGCGCGTCGGTATTCAATAGTTTGGGGGATCCCTGCTTCTTCAAAGCGCTTGTTGCAGGTACCTGTACTTTCGTCCATGGCCAGCAGGCCCTTATTGCCTGCAAATAATGCCTTTATGGTGTGGCTGAGTTCTTTTGTATTCATAAAAGATGATGCCCTGGTAGATGTTGGGATGCATCCTGCCCGTTTTACATTAAACAGTTTTCATGGAATACAAGTTTAAACAATAATTGTTTATTTAGGGTTAATTATTGCCACAATATTGAAATTCGCCAACGAACCAATGACCAATGAATCTAAAGATTCCCCTTTTTCAACTCATCAACAGCAAAATTGGCAGCCCTTGCAGTTAAGGCCATGTAAAGTATGGATGGGCTCTGATTGCCGGTGCTGGTCATGCAGGCGCCATCAGTAACAAACACGTTTTTACAATTGTGCAGCTGGTTATGCTCGTTTAATAGGGATGTTGCAGGATCTTTACCCATGCGGCAGCCACCCATTTCGTGGATATCCAAACCCGGCGCCTGTTTATTTTCGTTGGTTTCGACGTTTTTGCAACCGGCTTTCTCCAGCATATCGCGGCTTTGCTTTAAAAAATCCTGGATCATGCGCTCATCATTATCATCATACTCCACCGAAGTAATAAGCAATGGGATGCCCCACTGGTCCTTTTGATCTTTGCTAAGGCGTACATGATTACTTGCTTTGGGGACTGTTTCGCCCTGCATATACATGTACAGGCGCCAGTTGCCGGGCTCGGTTAAGGCATCCTTATAAGCTCCGCCAATCTCATTGCCCGGCACAACATCCGGGTGATTAGGCCTGTACGCGCCCATAAACGTAGTAAATCCACCAAAATAATCCTTTTCGTGCCGGTGCAGGTTGGTATAATTGGCAAGGATGAGTTCGGTAGGGTTTCGCCCGAAATAGTAGCTATCGGCAAAGCCATCCACCGTAGCGGTGATAGATGCCCGGTAGTTCTGAAAAGCGACATATTTACCCAGCAAACCGTTATCATTACCCAAACCATTTGGGAAGCGATTAGAAGTAGAGTTTAACAGCACTAAATTGGTATTGAGCGCTGATGCATTCACAAAAACGATCTTCGCCGAAAACTCAATTACTTTTTTGGTATTGGCATCAATCACCCTTACGCCACTGGCTTTGCCTTTTTGCTCATCATATAGGATAGAATGCACCACCGAAAAAGGCCTTATGGTTAAATTGCCCGTACGTTTTGCCCATGGCAAAGTTGAACTGTTGGAACTAAAATAACCGCCAAAAGGGCAGCCGCGCATACACTCGTTACGGGCATGGCATTTGGCGCGGCCCTGGTCCAGGTGGATCTGGTTGGGTTGCGTTAAATGCGCCCAGCGGGCATGTACAAGGTGACGATTGGGGTAGTTTTGTTTGATGCTTTGGCTCAAATGCGATTGCACCGCATTCATATCAAAAGGTGGTAAAAACTCGCCATCCGGCATGGCCTCAATACCATCCTTATTGCCGCAAACGCCGATAAATTTCTCCACGTGCGAATACCAGGGCGCAACGTCTTTATAACCAATGGGCCACTCGATACCGTAGCCATACTTTGCCGGGTTGGTGAACTCAAACTCGCTCCAGCGCTGGCAGGCACGACCCCAGGTAAGCGATTTACCGCCCACCTGGTAGCCGCGGATCCACTCAAAAGGCTTTTCCTGGATATAGGGATGATCTTTATCTTTAATAAAAAAGTGTGCACATTCCTCGCCCAAACCAGCTGCTTTGCTGATGTAGGGATTTTCCTTTAAATACTCCAGCGTCATCTGGCCGCGGTGTTTAAACTCCCAGGGATCCATGGTGGCGGTGGGGTAGTCTTTAATATGTTCCACATCCCGACCGCGCTCCAGCACCAGGGTTTTTAAGCCCAGTTCGCAAAGTTCCTTGGCGGCCCATCCCCCGCTGATGCCCGAGCCGATCACGATGGCATCGTATGTTGTTTGTTCTGTTAGCATGAAGTTTAATTGGTGGGGTAAAGGTAGGGGTTTGGTTGGAATTGATTGTAATTGGGTTGGATTAGGTTGATTGAGTTTGTTAATGGGTGTTCGTTCGTTTTTGGGTGAAACAGGGGATAAAACAAACGGACGGATTCTGTTTTCATTTTTTTGTCATTGCGATCCGCCAATGGGCGGAGGCAATCGCGAACTATTCAGGCGGTTATGCAAAGTTCGCGATTGCTCTGTCGTTCCCTGCCGGCAGGCAGGCTCCTCGCAATGACAAATCTTATGTTATTTCCTCAACCTTATTCCTTCCAAAACAAAGTATTCGGGTGAAAATGTTTCCAGCTGTGCCAGTACTCCTGGTAGGCTTGTATTTTGGTTAATTGGGTGCCTTTCAGGCTTCCGGCGGTGCTTAATCCATCCCAATCCCAGGTGGACGCTGTTTCAAGGTCAGTTAAATTGCCGGCTGTATCCGCCTTAAAGTGCAGGGTTTTGCCGTGTACATAGCTGTTAAAAGCGTGGTAGGTAAGGCTGTCGGGCTCAATGGTTACTACCACCGGGGTAACGGCCACCTGGTCGTTCAGTACCCGCTTTTTAAACAGGTGGCGCCAGTCGTACGCTTTTGCCTGCCCATGTACAATAACACTCAGCACCCAGCTTTTGCGCATCAGGGTATCCTTGTTTTTTATCGTACTATCTTTATCTACATATTGCAGCCGGTCGTAATTTTTCAGGTCGTTGTAATCGCTGATAAAATGTGCATCGGACTGCAGGATGAGCGAGTTAGGATATTTTGCCAGCCATGATTTCAAAGTGGCCTGCTCGTAAGGCAGCTCTTGTAAGTGTTGCCCCTTCAGTTTGCCCGCCGCAGCCAGTCCTGTGGCCTGGTACCACCAGGTTTTGGTACCCTCATCCTCAATAATAGCGTTATAGTGCCTTGCCCCTACCAGCCTGAAGTTTTGCCTTTTGCCATTAACAATGGGGCTGTAAACCCTGCCTGTACGGCACATGGTGCAATAAGTAACCAATACAGGCAGCTTGCCTACATTGTCCTGCACTTTATGGTGATAGCCCAAATAATCAACCGGGTAGGCTTTTGCCACGCCATCGTTCACCACACCGATCACCACAAAATTTTCGGGCACTTTATTATCGGCAGCAGTGGCGAATTTAATGGTGTGCGGCTCCTCAAACATCGTCGACGCTTTGTAGGCAAAATCGGTATAATAAAAACTAACCAGGCAAATTGCCAGCACCGAAGCTTTAACAATCTTCGCTGTTTTGGTGTTTTTGGGAAAGTATTTGATCAGGTACCAGATTAGCATCATTATGCCTGCCGCCCTTAAGGGCCATACTGTTTTTTCAAGATAGTACGATACGGTCATCGCATTCAATTCCTGACTGCCCGGGAATGGCATCAACAGGTAAGCATGTATTAAACCGGGGACAACAAGCAATATAATGCCCGCCCAAAAAAGCCATGGATTAGTTTGGTTCTTCATTATTTAGTTTCATTCAGGCTGGCATACCTGTTAGGCGATGACAGGTAGCCGTTGTTTTTGAGGATATTAGCCAGCCTGTCGTAAAAGGCCGGTTCAGTTGGGGTAACACTTGCCAGCCCGTCAACATATTTGTTATACAGGCAAAACAGCGCGGCAATCAGTACGGTATCATGCAGTTCCATATCCGTAGCGCCTGCCGCCCGGGCTTTGGCCACAAGGTCAGGGCTAACGGTACGTGCATCGGCTTGTACACGGCGGGCCACCTCCAGCAATTGTTTCATCTTATCGCTCACAGGTGCATTTTCCGGGTCGTGTTTTACCATTTCGGCGGTTTCGTGCTCGCCCAACAGGGCATTGGCTGCAGCGGTATGCGCAGCAGTACAAAACTTGCACTGGTTGCCAAAAGAGGTTACGGTAGCGATCAGTTCGCGCTCGCCTTCAGTCAACGTTGATTCGCCCCGAAGCAAGATTTGCGTTAGCTGCCTGATAGGCAAGGCGGTATCCTGCCGAAAATTCAGCAAACCAGTAATACCGGGCAAGTTCTCGTCTAAGGGAATATGAGGCATTGGTTTATTAATCGGCTGTAATTTAGTGGTAAATGTTGTAAATTGATACAAATGTTCCAAATTTTTGTCGGGAACCCGGATTTTAAGATTTATGAAAAATGTCGAATTACTTAAATTCTTTAATTCGGCAAATTAAAGTTTGGGGATTGCACAGGGGCACGGGTAGCTTAACGCTTTGGCCCAGGCTAAAAATCGCGCCTGAAAATAGGATTGCAATACCTGGTGTGTTACCTGTTTTTATCCTTTATCGTTAATTCCGCCACCCTCATTTGTTTTCTTAAAGTTGAGAAAAGGGCTCTTCAGGAGAAAAAATAAGCGCTGTTGCTCCGGTCCATCAAATTCTTCTAAACCATATTTGATGTCCTTTACAGGCAGGTATTTAAATGTCCCATATAATTTATCCCACACAATAAAAAGATTGCCGTAATTTGAATCTGTAAATTGCTGGTCCTTGTGATGGTGTACCTTATGAAAGTTAGGGGAAGCAAATATTTTACCCAACACTTTATCCGTCCAAACAGGAAATATAAAGTTGCTGTGTTGTGCAAATAAAAGTGGGATATACAATACAAAATAGAACAGAACTACACTAATATCGAGTCCAAAAATTGCCGCGGCTACAATTGACATGGCACTATCCAGCAAGGCGTCAAAAGGATGAAATCGCAGCGCGCTTGTACTATCCAAACTATTATCACTGTGGTGAACACGATGTAAGCGCCAAAAGAAAGACGATAAATGATACAGCCGGTGTGCCCAGTAAAAGGTAAAATCAAAACATACCAGGCCAATAACCAGTTTTAGCGGATATGGAATTTCGATGATATTAAATAAACCGACGTGATGCTGGTCGATCCATTGAAAGCAAGCAACCATAACAAATGCCAAACCAAAGTTAACCATCACATAACCCAGCTGGAGCAGAGCACTATTTAATAAGTGCCGGGGACGGTTCTTAAATTCAAAAGTCGTATTCAACACTTCTTCCAACGTATAGAAAACGACTAAAGCAATAATTGCCAGTAAGTTTTGGTCAAAATTGATGATTTTTTGAAAAATTGCCTCCATTTATAAATCGATTAAAAACAAATTGAAAATGCAAACTAATTGGGGCTGACCAATTGTATAATTACATGAAGTTGATTTGTAGTTTTATTATATAATACTATCAAATATAGGCTGTAAAGTATAAATAATAATTCATTATTCATAAATAATATTTCAGTATTATCTCTGCAGATGTTCCGCCACGAAACTCTGATATTTGCTTGATCACTGCCCGTCAATAACATGTTTCTTACCTTACCATGTTCCCTGTTTGAATTTAGTTGGGTAACGCTACGTAAAAAAATATACGTATAGAACGGTATTGACCCCCTATTGCAAATTATGTAGGTTTATACTTCCACTAACCACCTCATGCTATGACCACCAGGATATTTGCTTTTCTATTTTTTATAATGGCAGGCTTACTGGCCTCTGCACAAACCGCTAAGGAAAAAGCTGCAGCGCTGCGGGCTGAATTAAGAGGTGAAATTGCACGTGCCTGGGATACCAATATGTATAACTGGAACATGGAAAAAGCAAAAAAGGCTTTGCGAATGGACGATTGCGCTGAAGCCTACCTGCTACGCGGAGAATGCTACCGCGACCTGAAAAAATACGATGATGCCATCGTCGATATTAAAAAAGCCATAAAGCTCGATCCGCAGTATATCGATGCTTATCTCACGCTCGGCAACTTCTATAACTCGCAGGATAAAAGCACAGAAGCGCTTGAAAATTTTAACAAAGTGCTTGAACTGTCGCCCGGTAATGCCGACGCAACCCGGGGTATTGCAGTTAGCTATTACACCTTAAAACGCTGGGACGAATCGCAGGCGCTATTCACCAAATTAATGGATGCCGATAAAGATAAAGCGCCCTGGTACTATATTTTAGGGAGGCTAAACCTTGACAGGGGCAAATACCGTGAATCTGTTGATTGGTTTAGAAAAGCGCTTGCCCTGACGCCCAAAGATGAATATACCCGCGAATACCTGAACAAGGCCCTGCAACTACTGCCGGTTGACCAAAACATAGCGACTGCGGATAATAAAAACAGGACAGTAGCACAAGGTTGTAAAAGCGGAAATTGCAATACCGGCGACGGCCTTGCATACCTGAAGAGCACTGACGGCAAAAACTCGTGGCAATATAAGGGGCACTTCGTTAATGGCTTACGCAATGGACAGGGATCTTCAAAGGATTCAATAGGCGGCGATAAACCCTACCTCATTTGTTACGAAGGGAACTTTAGCAATGATAAAAAAGAGGGCAAAAGCCGCGCATTTAAAAAAACGTGGAATGCCGGCAAAAAAGCCTGGGTTACGGTAGTGGAGTGGGATGGCTTTTTCAGCAACGATGCCTTAAACGGCGATGCAAAAGTGAGCTTTTTTGATGCATCCGGCAATGGCGATACCATTGCGGTGTTATCGGGCCGTTACCTGGATAACGTTCAAAAGGAAGGAAAGCGCACTTATATTCATTATAGCGATTATATGAACGGAACCTGGACCAGCAATGATTGGAGCCGGCCAACAGCCACGGTAACTTTTACACCTAAGGGCACCCACGATGTGATTGAAGGCATGTTTAAAAACGATGATAAAGACAGCCCCTTTGATTGCGACGGCAAATATTACAGCGTACGCAATAAAAAAGCCAAAACCTATCCCTTTAAAGCCGACGGGCCCGCCTGGTTATACACCATTTACTGGCCTATTGCAGCGGCTGATGCCATAAGAATTGTAGACGGCCCCGGCGTATCGCTCGAAGAATTTGACCGGCAGGAGCAAGCGCGGCAAAACTACAGCCAAACCGGCAACAATACTACCCAGGTAACACGTAAGGTGCAACGCATCCGTACCACATGTTCGGTATGTTTTGGG
>NZ_CAIWNH010000131.1 GCF_903913935.1 uncultured Mucilaginibacter sp. | reverse complement strand
TTTTAAAAATTTCATCTGCTTAAATATTAATGATTACCAGTGATAAGAAAGTGAGATACCCGGAATATATACATTAGTCTCATAGGTACCCGACAATTGGGTATAGGCATTGGTGGTTTGCCTGGCCATCAGGTGTTCAAATTCAAATGATGCATCCACATTTAGGTGACTGGCTATCTTGTAGCCTATGCCGCCTGTAAAGTAAACGCGGTTAGCGTCAGGAACTTGCGGTGAAACAAAATCAGCAGGTGCGGCAGCAGTGGCATAACCTCCGCCAAAGCGCAAAGCCAATTTCGGGCAACCCCTGTATTCGGCACCAGCACGTAAGGTATATGCCTGCTGGTAATTTTGCGGAAGAACAGTAGTGTTTATCGCTGTCGATTTCTGCGCGTAAGTAAATGACAGATTTTTAAACACATCCCAGTTTACCTCGTTGGCGTCAATGGCAATGGTCCAGTTTGGTGAAGGGTATAACCCAATACCTACGGAGTTGGTTGATGGCAACGGCACTTTTGATGTAAATGTATTTGGCGAAGGGAAGTTGCCCTGTACCGATGGCGCCACGGAAAACATGGCATTACCATTAAAACTGGTTGAAACACCACTTCGGTGCGAAAGACCAATTGTTACACCTGAAAGGGTTTTGAAGAATATACCAGCATTCCAGCCATAGCCTTTGCCGGTACCACTTAAATGACCCTGTCCGTCGGCACCTGCCGAATTTGAAATAGGGATAGCCTGGTGAAGGTCGATATCAGCGTGGTTATAAACAAAGCCGGCACCAATACTCAGGTAATCTGTTAGCTTAACACTCAGTGTAGGCTGAAAAAAGATGGTTTTCAGGTCGAGGCTTTCGAGCGCATATTTTCCCTGCCAGGTATCGCCCCAATCAGTTAAACCGCCAAAGGGAGTATAAATGCCCAAACCAAATTTCCAGAAGGAATTTTTTGGCCCCCAAACGCCATAAAACGTAAATGGCGTAGCAATTTTATTTGCTGTGCGGAACGTGGCGTTTGAATTGGTAGGGTTAAACTCCGACATAAAAGACAGCGGACTAATGCCGGCCTGCACGTAATTTTCGGGCAGCATGGCCACTGCACCCGGGTTAAAAAACACCGAAGCGCCGTCCTGTAAGGTTCCGGTGCCGGTATGCCCCATACCGATTTGCTTCTCGCCTTCCAGGTTCACCTGGAAACCTTGGGCAAACACCAAAACAGGCATTAGTGCTAACACTAATAGTAGATATTTCTTCATAAAAATAAAATATTGAATGGTTTATAATGTGCAATTTGCAGGCTCCAATACCGGCAAAAGCAAAAAATAAAATTAGGGTGGATTTAAAAGAAAAAAAGGGCTATAATGCGGAGATATTAGTCAAAAAGTCGGAGAATACAGAATAACGCCATATCAGTTAAAAAGATTGATTTTTAACGGGATTTATTCCGTTATTGAAAAACAACAGAATATTATATTTTTATCATAAATGAGTAAAAGAGTCGCCCGTTTAAGCTTATCGAAATTTGCTGACTTATACGCAGATAAATTAGCAGGACCTGATTTTTTCATCACCGATGAAAAGCAGCTGTTAAGCTTAAGTGAATTTCCTTACCGGTCTGACGGTTACATCATTGGTATTTGCACGCGCGGGCATGCCCGGGTTGAAGTAAACCTTCAGAATTACGAAGCCAGGCCCGACGCCATGCTTTTGGCTACCCCCTTTCATGTTTTAAGGATCTACAACAGCAGCGAAGATTTTTTGTGCAGATTCATTGTTTTTTCAAAAGCGTTTTTAACCGAAAATAATATTAATAGCCACTTTTTGGAATCATTTAGCTATTTTAAAAGTGCTTCTATACCTGTTATTTATCCGGAACATACCGACGCATCCGTATTACTGGATATTTATCTGCAGATCAAACAAATTTTAGAGCGGGAGAACCATCCCTACCGCGTCGAAATATCAAGAAGCATTCTTACCATGCTTTTGTATGAGGTGGCTTTTATTTACGAAAAACAACACCTTATTATTAAAGGCAAACAAACCCGCAAACAGGAGTTGTGTCTTGTCCTGAAATAGGTTTACACATTAGTAAACTACAGATGGAGCACAAAATAGAATTAGCAATTCTTTATGATCGGAATGTAAAGAAGATAACTTACC
>NZ_CAIWNH010000130.1 GCF_903913935.1 uncultured Mucilaginibacter sp. | reverse complement strand
TACCAACTGGCTTTATGGGTATTAACGCTTATCAGCCTTTGTTTGTTAGTCCGCAACATTTGCAATTTCATCGCCCGTAAAGGTTTTGTTATCCTTTCAATACTATTTTTAGGCAGCTTTATCATTTTAATAAGGTTTGTTAATCTCCATTACGGCTGGCCCGATTTTTCTTATCAACTTAAAATATTCAGTCCGCAGCTTTATGGTTCAAGTATGGTTTACCCCTCTTTGGGCGATCTGTGCATCAACATTTTATTTGTGAGCTGGTTCGTTGTTTTTTTATACGAGCAGCGAAAAAAACTCATAAAAAAGGCAATTAACCCGCCCTGGTCATACTTTATATATGTTATATTGATCGCTGCGCTTATTGGCATCTCAACTTCTCTGGTAAATCTTTTTTACGGCGTTGTGATTAACTCGAAGATAAGTTTTGATGTAACCAATGTGCTTAACCTTTCCTTCTTCAGCTTTCTTGGCATATTAATGCTATGCTTTAGTTTTATGATCTTTTACCTCCTGGTTGAGTTCTTCCTTGCGGTTTCATTTAAACTCTCCATAACTAATAGCTATAAAACCCTGATCTTCTCTGCGAGCATTGTTTTGGCTACTGCCGTATCCGCTTATTACCAGGGTTTTTCTCTTTTTTACATCCTGTGGGGCATTCTGGTTGCCATGAGGGCTTACGCATACCGCTCAAACAGGGGCGAACTCGATTCGGCCTCCCTTGCCATCATCGTTTTGGTGTGCGCATTAATTTCATCCATTAAACTAAACTATTTTGAATCTGTTAAAGAAATACAAACCCGTAAGACATTTGTACAAAAACTGGAATTGCCTGACGACGCGCAGGCTGACTTTAACTTTAACAGATTAGAGAAAAAAATTATCGCCGATTCTTCCATCGTTCAATATTTTAAGGATAGCGGACATGACAACAACTTTATTAGGATCCGGCTGGAGAAGCTTTATTTTAGCGGTTACCTTTCAAAATATGAGTTTAAAATATTTGCATTTGATAAAAAGGACGAGCCGCTTTCGAATGACAAGAATTTTGAACTGGGTGTTTTTAAAGATATGGTACTTTATAGTTCCTATAAGGTATCTGACTATTTTTACCGGGAAAACGAATCGTTCGGTTTCCTGAGTTATTTTGCTATCCTGCCGTTGAAGCAAAACGGCGAACGGTCGGGAACATTAGTCATCTAACTAAAATCAAAACCGATACAAATTGCACCATCTTTTCCTGGCCTGCTGGTTGATGGCGAACCGGATAAGGATGACGATTTTAAAGGTTATTCATACGCTTTTTATAGCGATAATAAATTATTTAACCAAAGCGGCAATTTTGTTTATGATCTTTCAAATAACCAGTTTGAAGGGGTAACAGGTAAATATGTTTTCAAAAACACAAAATACAATGGTGACGAGTGGTTTATGCATTTCACTACCTATAGCCATTTAATTTACAAACCTACCGGAAGGACCCTAATCGTAGTAAGTAAAGAAAACAAGCCGCTTGTTTTTAGCATAGCCTCCATAACCTTCTTTTTTGTCGTGTTCCTAATATTCAGCATTCTGGTTATTTCGGCGCGCTGGCTGTGGATGAGGCTCAGGATATTGAGCATTAAAAATAACCGATTCAACTGGAATTTCAAATTAAACCTTGGCCTGGTGTTGTACAAAACCCGGATACAGTTTTCAATGGTTTTTGCGGTTGTTGCTACTTTGGTGATGGTTGGTATTATTACCTACCTCTCCATAAGTACTGAGTACCAAACACAGCAAAATAAAACCATAAGAGACAAAATACATAAAATAGCCACAGCTTTTGAAAATAGCCAATATTCAAAATACCTTAAAAACGTAAATGAGGCTACCCAGGTTGATTTTGACAATTTTGCCAACGCTTACTCCGCCGATCTTACTTTATTTGATTTGGATGGCGTAGCCCTGGTTACTACCCAGCCCAAAATATACGAATACGGCTTGCAGGCCAGGAGAATGAACACGCGGGCTTTTATCAATCTCAGGGACCTGCAAAAATCAGAATATACAAATGACGAAAAAATTGGATTATTAAATTATACCGCGGCATTTATGCCTATACGCAATTCAAACAACGAAACGATAGCCTATTTACAGCTTCCTTATTTTTCGAACGAATCGGATTATAAAGAACATATCGGTTCCTTACTAAATGTGATGATAAATGTTTATGCAATAGTATTTATGGCTATTGGCTTATTTGCCGTTTTTATTGCCCGGCAAATAACTTCGCCATTAAGCTTTATTCAGTATAGTTTAAGTAAAACCATTTACGGCCAAAAAAACGAGCCGATACAGTGGGACCGGAACGATGAAATTGGCGCCCTGGTAAAAGAATACAATAAAATGATAGCTGCGCTTGAAAACAGTGCCCAAAAGCTGGCACAATCAGAAAGGGAAAGCGCCTGGCGTGAAATGGCCAAACAGGTGGCTCACGAAATTAAGAACCCGTTAACGCCATTAAAACTTGGTCTGCAGCTGCTGGATAAATCATGGAAGGACAAAGATCCAAAGTTCGATCAGAAGTTTGAAAGGTTCAGCAAATCGTTTGTTGAACAAATCGAAAGCCTTTCCTCCATCGCATCTGAATTTTCGGCGTTTGCAAAAATGCCCGAAACCAGACTTGAGCGTTTAAATATTTTTGACATATTAGCCCAGGCTGTTACCATTTTTAAGGAAATGGACAATATTAAAATTGTAAACCAGGCATCTGATAAACCATTTTTTATACTCGCCGACCGCGATCAGTTGCTGCGTTGTTTCAATAATTTACTTAAAAACGCCATCGAAGCCACCCCTTTAAATAAATTAGGGGTGATTGAAATCAATTATATGGTTACCCATAAAAATGTGTTGCTAACTGTAAAAGACAACGGCGATGGCATACCAGATGGGTTGCGCGAAAAAATATTTGAACCCAATTTCACTACAAAAAGTTCGGGCACCGGGCTTGGGCTCGCTTTTGTAAAAAACTCCATTGAAAATGCAGGGGGCAAAGTATGGTTTGAGACGGCTACAGGGGAAGGAACCACTTTTTATATCAGTTTACCTTCGGCGTAGGAAAATTGGTTGTTTAAGTTGATCGAGTTGATTAACTCATTCCAACTTAAACAACCATTCAACCAACGCCTACTTCAGCATAAAGCTTGTTTTTCCCATGGTATAGCCGTCAGCATACAGCAAAACGGTATAGGTTCCTTTTTGAAAGGCAGCCGGGTTTACCCAGTCAATGGTATAAACGCTGCCATCATCTTTAAAATCAATGGATGTTTTGTAGGTAAATTGCAGGTCCTGCCCATCGGCATTAAAATTGCCTGAATCGGTTTCAGTGATCAGGTTACCGGTAGGATCAATAATGCGGATAAAAATATCATGCATCCCTTTTTCGGCAAGCGAGTTACTTGCAACCGTGAAATTTATCTTTATCTTTTTTGCAGGCGATGCTCTTTTCACATCAACTTCTTTACCGCTTCCTTTAATTTTATACGCAACAACATCGGCAGTAGCTAGTTTAATAGCCGAGCCAACTTTTACTTTTGCGCCCAGGTCTTCATTTTGTTTACTTAGTGTACTATCCTTTTTTGCTGCAACAGCCAGGTTCGTTTTTAAGGTATCGCGCTCGCTGGCCAAAGTTGTATTTTGTTTTTTTAACTCTTCAATCTGTGCGGTATAACTAGTTACAAAATACCTTAATTGCTTAATATCTTCCTGCGCTTTATTAAGTTCGGCCTGGGTTAACTTACCCTTGGCAAGTTCCTGGCGTAAAACTTTAATTTTCGACTGAAGCGAGTCATTTTTCGCCTGCATCTCGGTTGACAATTTGGCTTTTCCGGAGTTTACCTGTTCAATCTGGGCTTCCAGGCTATCCAGTTCAGTTTGCAGCCGGGTCCGCTCGGTGTCCTGATATACGATCCTGGTATCAGACTTATTTTTTTGTAGATACAAGTACACATCTGTAGCAAGCAAAGCCAATACCACCACAATGAGGAAGTAAATGACATTTGAATTTTTTTTAGGTGTTTGACCTGTTTGGTTTTCCATAGTAATTAGTTTTAGTTTGGATTTTTTTAGATGCGGACTTTAATAATAATTGATAAATCATTTAAAATTAACTCTGGACGACCTTGAAAAAGGTCAAATTAATTTAATTTACTCAAATCAACGAAACAATATCGTAATAATTGGCTTAACACAAATAATCATTCAGGTTTATAATAATTTAAAACAATTCAATATAAGCTGGTTACTTGTGCGGTTAAAAATAAGCACAATATGATTAAAACACAAAAAGACGCTAATTATTATGTCTAATACTAAATCAGCTTTAATCTGAGTTCATATCTTTGCAACTTTTAAATGATTTGATTGATGTACATCTGCCAGCGGTTAATTTTTCTTTTTTTTGCAATCACAACATTACAAGCATACGCCCAACAGGGTAATGCAACCGTAAAGGCGGATAGCACGCTTATAAAACCTGCCGCCCCCCCCGTTAAGATCAAACCGGCACCTAAACGTGAGTTCAGAAGTGCATGGATAGCAACGGTGGAAAATATCGACTGGCCCAGCCACCCCGGCCTGCCGGTTGATCAGCAAAAAAAAGAACTGACAGACCTGCTTGACTTTTTGCAGGAGGCTGGTATGAACGCAGTGATGCTGCAAATAAGGCCTGCCGCCGATGCCTTTTATGCAAAAAGCCGTGAACCATGGTCGAAATGGCTTACCGGTAAACAGGGCCAGGCACCCAGCCCGGCATATGACCCCTTGCAATTTGCCATAACGGAAGCCCATAAACGCGGGATGGAGTTGCACGCCTGGTTTAACCCCTACCGGGCCACTAACGACAATAAATTTGCTTCAATAAGCCCCCAACATATGACCAGGATAAAACCAGAGTGGTTTTTTGTTTACGGAGGAAAAAAGCAATTTGACCCCGGCATCCCCGAAGTTCGCGACTATATTGTGAAAGTATTTTTAGATGTAGTAGACAATTATGATATAGACGGCGTGCATATGGACGATTATTTTTATCCATACAGAATTGAAGGACAGCATATTAATGACGCTGCAACATTTAAAGCCTATGGTGGCCATTTTGATAACATTAACGATTGGAGAAGGCATAATGTTGATACCCTGATAGAAATGCTGAACGACAGCATCCACAAACATAACCCGCGTATTAAATTTGGCATTAGCCCATTTGGCGTTTGGCTTAATAAATTTCAGAGCCCTGAAGGATCTGATACCCATGGTTTGCCGTCCTACCTGGAATTATACGCTGATTCAAGAAAATGGATAAAAGAAGGCTGGGTTGATTATATTAACCCGCAAATATATTTCCCGATAGGGGACAGGTCGGTTCCTTTTGAAAAATTACTCGACTGGTGGAGTAATAATACCTATAACCGGCATTTGTATATTGGTATGGCTGCATACCGCTTAGGTGAACGCCGCACCGGCAAATTTAAAAACGACCCTTCGGCTATTCCTGAAGAGATCAAATATCAGCGCAATAACCCCCGCGTACAGGGAAGCGTTTATTTTAGCGCAAAGTCACTTGAGAACAACCCCCTTGGTATCACTGACTCGTTAAAAGAAAATTATTATAAATACCTGGCCCTTCCCCCCGAAATGCTTTGGCTCGATTCAATCCCGCCAAATCCTCCGGTTAATTTTACATCAGCCGTGACCATAAAAAACACCGTTGAATTGCGCTGGGGCACACCATTAGCCGCCAAAGATAACGAACCGGTTTACGGATATGTAATATATCGTTTTGATGGCAATGAACAGGTTAATTTGGAGAACCCAAAAAACATCCTGGATATAGAATATAACAGCAACACCACATATACCGATGATACTGCTGAAAAGGGCAAAACCTATTTGTACGTAGTAACAGCGATTGACAGACTTAAAAATGAAAGCGAACCTTCGCCTACAATTGCCGCTATTATAAAGTAGACGGGAGACTTAAGAGCCAGGAGTCAAGAGCCGAGAACAAAGAATCAAGAGCCAAGGATCAAGAAAGAAGGATAGGCAATTAGAACCAGATCAGGCACCGGTTAAAAACTGACCGTGCTTAACAATTTTATCTTTATCCTGGTTCCTGAATCTTGACTCTTGGTTCTTCGTTCTTAAATCATCACAGCGCCGCAGTTAATATTAATTACCTGGCCCGTTATGGAGGCCTGGTTCAGCAGGTACGCTACCAGCCCGGCTATTTCACCTGGCTGGCTCATACGTTTAAGCGGAACACTTTGCATAGCGATGTCATAGAATTCATCCTTGGTGATGCCGATGCCATCGGCAATGCCTTTTAAACCCTGCTGTGCCATCTCAGTATCCACCCATCCCTGGCAAATGGCATTTACCAGTATATTTTGCGGGGCATACTGAACCGCCTATGACCGCATCAAACCCAGCAATCCTGCTTTTGAAGCGCAATAAGCGGAATAATTTGCAACGCCAAGCCTTGCCAGAACAGAAGAGGTGATCAGTATATGTTTTTCGCCTGGGGTGTTAGCCAAGTTGGGTAAAAAGGTATTTACAAAATTATAGGTGCCGGCTAGGTTAGTGTCGATGATCCCCTGCCAGCGATCACCGCTTCCCCAATAGTTCTCGCCGCCGATGCCTGAATTAGCCACAAGGCCGTCAATAGCCCTATTACCCAATTGCGAAGCCGCTGCAGCCAGGCTTTCTTTACTCTTTATATCAGCTGTTAAAATTAAATGCTTCCCATTTTTCAGCGTTTCAAGTATTTTTTCAAGATTTGCCTTATTGCGGCCCAGTAAAATACATTGATGCCCTTCTGATGCCGGTTTTTGTGCTATGGCCCGGCCAATGCCGCTGCCCGCCCCGCTGATGAGGAACGTTTTTTTCATGGTATTGCAAAGTAAATAATCTTTTGCAACAGGTAAAAAATATAAGGTATTACTGGTTCATTGCATCTGCCAGGCCCTTGATATAATTTTCGTCAATTTTATTGTTATGGGCGGTCATATAGTCGGTTAATTTGCTTCCCTCAGCAGCAAATGCCGCTTTAACATCCTTTTTCCTGGTATTTAAAACCGCTAAGGTATTTGCCGACAGGTTCCAAATAAAATAGGCATATTCGTCTGTGTATTCATCATAGGTATTTCCGGAGCTCACAACGCCGTCGCTTTTATAATTTGAAGGAACAAATTTGGTGATAAACAATTTGTATATTTTATATTTACTCCCGGCGCTGATCACCTGCAGGTAAAAATCTTTACTGACCTGGCTAACCAGTTCAAAAGTCATCAGCTGTCCCTTTGGGCTAAACACCGAAAACGATTTTATAACATTTTTATCAGCCAGCATTACCGACGCATTGGTTACAGCCAGGTAAAGGTCACCGGCCATTTTATCGTAATTAAATGTTACCTCTTTCATTTGCACCAGGCTGCCATCGTTTTTTATAACGTAGCCATGCACCCACTGGTTAAACAAAAAACGGCTGCCAACAGTCTCCCTTGTCTCCGTATAAACCATTGCGCCAATGCCATTAAGGTGGCCCCCCAGTAACTGCGAACTATTGGTTTTAAATGCTTCCTGCAAAATGTCAAGATCTTTGTTTTTTAGTTTTTCGCCGCCAGAAATACTCACCGGATTTTGTTTCAACACAATTTCAAGGTGATTTTTACCGCCAACCTGCAAAGAATCATCCTGATAACCATTGCAATTGATATTTAGTTGCGACGTTGGTTCAACTTTCAGGTTAAAATTGCCCAGAGAGTCGGTAAATGTGGCGTTCCTTTGCTGCTGGTCAAGTATAAAGGCGTAAACAACAGGAATTCCATGCTGATCTCTCACACTACCGGTGAGCGATATGGTTTGTGCCATCAGAAAAACCGGCGCTGCAAACAAAAGTAAGGTTGAGATTATTTTTTTCATGTTTAAGGTTGCCCCTAAAATAGCAAAAAAACAGATAGCCCGGCAGGCTAAAGGTTAATTAATTAAGGACAACCAATTCTTTTCTGATCAGCTTTTGAAGGTAAATATTGACCTCCATATCGCCCATGCCATATATTTTTTCTTTTTCCAAAAAAACGCTCAGGATCTCGGGCCAGGTTTTGTACCCGTAATTATAAATATCCACTAATCTCTGTTCGATGTAGTTGAGGCCTTTGTCGTTAACCGCCAGCTTTTGAAGCTGGGCGGATAGGGCAGGTTTTAACAGGTGCAGGCTGCCCCAGAAAGTAGTATTATTTAAAAAACTTTGAAGTCTCTCCGCATTCCGCGTGGTGTAAACAGCCCAGGCTTCCGCCGCAAGCACAAAATCAATTTCGCTCAGCTGCACTCTTATGGTATCGTACAAATAAACCAGTTCTTCGCCGTCTAGCTCACCCATGCCGCGAAAATCGTCTTTGCCCGGGTAATCATTTGGGCAAATCAAATAAGTAGCCGGGGCGGAAAGATCTGTTTTTTGTTTCAGGTAGGTTATTATTCCTAACAGATTTGCCTGGCAATGAAGGTCAAACTCAAACCACAGGTTGATCTCGTCATATAAATCATCCAGTTTGGCCAGCTGATCCAGCACATTTTGCTGGTAATTTTCAGGTGTGTCATTAAAGGTCTCACTAATCCACTCCGAACGTTTTTTCCAAAAACTTGCCGATGTAATATTTTCCGCCAGCGGCCCCTCCGATAATACCTCACGCCAAACCAATACATCGCCTTCAAGACCGGTTTCTTCAAAACCCAGCGCAGTTGAATCGCCGTTAAGGATATGGAGGATACTCATAGAGGTAAAAGCTTAAAGCTCAAAAATCAAAGCTATGATTTTGTTTTCAGCAAGCACAATTCATTTTGTAACAATATTTATGATGATTAAGCTAAACCCGGCTGCATTGTTTTTTACTATCGATCAGGTTAACAGCATATTACCGTTGCCTGTATACAAAAAAATCCTGGCCAGGCCAGGATTTTTTGTTATGATGAACATCAATTTTATTTATTTGCCGGACTTCCCGGGGGTACCGGTTGTATTGGTATACTTGGGGTCAAGCGTAATGTAATCTGTTAAAATTTGCCCGGCTTCTTTCTTTAAAAAGTCAAGGTCTTCATTCCTTGGTTTTGGCTGTCCCTGTTTTAATTCCTGAAGGCCCATGGCTACACGGCGCTGGTTATCATCGGCAAATGATTTCTTTTCATCTGCCTCCCTTTGTTTTTTAAGCTGATCTTCATTCAGGATAATGCTTTTTTCACTATCGTGCTTTTTAAAATTAGCGATGTCTTCCATCAGGAAATTATAACTGGCGCTTTTTTGCATGCGTTGTTCGTGCAAAGCTTTTAGCTGTGGCAATACAGCTGAAAAATCGCCGGTTTTGGTGTAATCTGATTTTTCGATGATGTCAAATGGCATTGCCGAAGGTTCAGTGTCTTCGCCATATTTATCCATTGGGATAACTGAAGGGAACTGGATATCGGGCATAACTCCTTTATGCTGGGTTGAGTTGCCTGTAATGCGGTAAAACTTAGCGATGGTTAAATTCAATTGGCCAAAAACACTTTGGCTGCCTGTTGATACCGGTTTGCCATTTTTACCCATTAAAGAGGCAATCCTGTCGCGCAATGAGCTTTGGATCACCTTATCAAGGTCGATAGCGTTTTGAACCGATCCTTTGCCATAAGTTTGCGTACCTACTATAATACCGCGGCCGTAATCCTGGATAGCGCCCGAAAATATCTCGGTAGCTGAAGCGCTGAACCTGTCAACCAGCACCGCCAATGGCCCTGAATAGGCAATTGAAGGATCTTCATCCTTATCTTGCTCCACCTGGTCATTCGCGCTCCTTACCTGTACCACAGGGCCGGTTTTAATAAATAACCCTGTGAGTTCGATGGCTTCCATTAATGAACCACCTCCATTTTCGCGCATATCCATTACAATACCATCAACGCCTTGCTGCTTTAAGGAGTCAATAAGTAATTTAACATCGTGGGTGGTGCTTTTATAGTTAGGGTTGCCTGATTTATAATCGTTAAAGTCGATATAAAAAGCGGGAACTGATATTACCCCAATTTTTATAGTCTTCCCATTATAATCATACGTCTTAATCTCTTTTTTAGCCGACTCATCTTTCAGGATGATCTTTTCGCGTACCATTTCCACAACTTTTGGTTTGGATGAAACGCTGCTGCTTTTAGGCAATATTTCCAGCCTTACAACGGTACCTTTTGTTCCGCGGATAAGAGCGATGGCATTTTCAATCCTCCAACCGATCACATTCTGAAATTCCCCTTCTTTACCTTGTCCTACGCCAACAATGCGGTCATCAACGCCCAATTGTTTGCTTTTATCGGCAGGTCCGCCTGGAACAATTGATTTGATGACGATATAATCATTGTCGATATTTAAACCTGCGCCGATACCCTCCAGTTGACGGGACATATCGATATTAAAATTTGCCGCGTTTGAAGGCGTAAAATAATTGGTATGCGGATCGATAGCATTGGTAAAGGCATCCATAAACACCTGGAAAACATCCTGGTTGTTTAGTTTATTGGTTTGCGCCAGCAGGTTTTGATAACGCTTTTTTAAAGTTTCTTTATCTTTTGCCAGATCGGGGTTGGCCAGTTTAAGGTTGAGCAGGTCGTATTTAACCCGTAAACTCCAAATATTGTCCATTTCACTTTGTGAAGCTACCCAGGGCAGGCTGTCGCGGTCAAAAACAAATTTTTCGTTTTTATCAAAATCAAAAGTTTTATCCAACTGGGCTATGGAATAGTTGATATGCTCGATATACCTTTTCTGGTAAACATTAAAAATATAAAACACATCGTTCAGGTTACCTGTTTTTACATCGTCGTCCAAAACAGTTTTGTATTTGCTGAAATCAGCAATGTCCGAAGCCAATAAATAATTGTGGCTTTCGTCGAGCATTTTGATATACCTGTTAAAGATCACCTCGGACAATGAATCATTAAGGGGAACTTTTTTATAGTTATAGTTGGTTATCAGCTCAGATACGGTGCGACAAACAATACTCTGCTGTTCGTCGGGCTGCAGATCATTTGAACCGGCAACTTTTATAGGCTTTGACGGTGCTGCATGGCAGGCGAGTGCTGCGCCAACCACCAGCAATAAATAAAATTTCTTGAACATATCTCTTACGCTTTTTAAATCGGGGACTAAATAAAACATCAATTCTGGTGCCTGCTGATAAATGATTTCGCTAAAGTAAACAAAAAAGAGACGGCCTGAATTGCTGTCTCTTTTTTATGAATAACAATTATACAATAATGTTTTAATTGTTTCACAAAACATTTTGCTTTTTACTGTATTGTTACAAAACAAGCAGGTTTAGAACTGATTTACAGGCCACTTTATTATTCGGCTTTGGTTTTATTCTGCGCACCATCCGCATAAATTAATACCGGCCGCTGTTTGGGCTGCTTGTTTTGGTTCAAATATTGGGTCGCCAGTTCGATGGTTTCATAGTATTGGTTTAACCCTTTAGCATAGGCCAGATCATGTGCCTCGGCAAGGTCTTGCCGTGCCAGCAGCACATCACCCATTATAGCTTTTATACTGGCAAGTTCCACCAGGTTTTCGATGGTATGTTTATCGTCATTTTGCTGGCGGGAGATGTTATTGCTTTGAAGCAAATACCATTTAGCTTCTGACAGCCTGTTTTGTTTAATATATAAACGCGCCAGGTCGCTGAAGTTATAGCTGGCATCATTGTAGATCCGGAAGCGCATATTGTGCTGGGCCAACTGCATCACCACATTTTCAGACGCTTCAAGGCTGTATTGGGACTGATCGATCAA
The DNA here is from genome assembly GCF_903913935.1 of uncultured Mucilaginibacter sp. GTDB lineage: Bacteria > Bacteroidota > Bacteroidia > Sphingobacteriales > Sphingobacteriaceae > Mucilaginibacter. The sequence continues at coordinate 1,394 of NZ_CAIWNH010000130.1, read as the reverse complement.
TACGGGGGAAATTTTTGGATGAGGGGGTTTCTCCGCCCTGAACCGGGCAATATACCGCCCTCCTGAAAGATCTTCGTAAGGAGTGCGGGTGGCCCTTTTCTTTAAAAGCTGGTCGACGCGGTACCATTGGGCCGAGGCCGAAGTACATGTGGCGGCAAAAAAAATGACCAGTAAAAGTTTCATTTAAAATCCTTAGGGCTTTAATCAGCTTGCAAAGTTAAATATAATATGATGAAAATTGCAATTACTAAGCGAACGCAATACGCCGGCAAATATTGCCCGCAAAACATGAAGATCCATTTCGGTTTTTTGTGTCAATAATCACATTTCAACCTGTTCAAGCGCATTTTTTATCATCATTTATAAGGGTATATTCGTTTGTGAATTCATTCCGTGCAACTCCGTTATTGGGGTTTTCAGAAATGAGCTCCCGCAGTATTAACAATTAAAATTCAAGGCCATGAGTCACTTTATCGAATCAGAAGTATCCGCCTTCAAAGCAGTTTTTGTTAACGGATCATATAATTTAAAGGAATGTATCCGCGTTTTTGTACCCGTATTTTTAGTGATTGTTACGCTATTTTTGACGTTTAAATCCTAAAGCACAAGACTTTATACGAGGCTTAATAAGACGGTGGCATTTTATATTGAAGTACAATTATTTATATTTACGGTATAAAATTTATGTGAATGAAATCAGCCGTCCTTTTAATTATCTTATGTTTCGGATTGTTCAGTTGTAAAAACGGCACAAAAACGGAAGCTACAAAACCCGATTCCCTTAATTATCCTTTCAAACCCAGGTATTCCATCAACTGGCAGCCGGGTGATGAGCATAATGCCCTTCTGGTGCTCAATTGCCTCAAAAAATACGTCGCTGGTGACATCAAAGGCAGTACAGCTTATTTTGCCGATACCTCGGAATTTATTGCCGATAAATTCCATTTTAAAGGCAGCCGGGACAGCCTCACCAAAGTAATCGGTGCTATGCGCGTTGCGTCAACTACTGTATCCAAGCAATTTGATAGCTGGATGACGGTTTATTATCCTGACAAGAAAGCAACCTGGGTTACACTGTGGTACACTGAAAAGATGACCGATCACGATGGCAAAACAGATTCCATTTATTATACCGACGACGTAATGGTGAAAGACGGAAAGATTGTGCTATATGATGAAAAACAGCGGACCTTCCCGGAGGCGGTGGCTAAAAAATGATAAAAAAGGAGAATACAAGTATGCGGTTTGTATTAGCCATTAACATAATGCGTATCTTTCTCGATGAGATTATTGTTACTCCCGGTATATGTTTTTTTGGCATGGCTGAATGCGGATATGTCAAAAGTAATCTACATTCAACCGCTTGGAGATGTGAATAAGGAAGAGATCAGCCT
>NZ_CAIWNH010000129.1 GCF_903913935.1 uncultured Mucilaginibacter sp. | reverse complement strand
GGGTAATTTGTCATAACTCAACTGGCCCGAATTTTCGTCCGTCATTTTACTCACGTTCATCAACAGCGTATTCATTTTGCTTCCGTCCTTGAGCGAAACAATAGCCAATTTTTCAAAATAGCGCGTGGTAATAATAGCAAATTCGTTTCCCAGCAGGTTATAAAATCGTTTTTTTAAGTCGGTACCTGTTTCGGCCTGTATTTTGTTAAAGAGTTGCCCTTCTTCTTTCTTATAGCCCGCTTTCGCATACCAGCCTGAGAGGTTCTTGCTAAATGAAAGCGGATTTGACACTGCCAGATTGGTGCTGTAAGCAGTTGTTGAAGGAAAAATATCCTTTAATTGGTTGTTGAAAGGCTGTTGGTTGGCAAAGAGGTTTAAGTAACTGATCGCCTCGTTTACCTGTACTGTTGTTTCACCATTAAACATTAAAGCGTCCGTTTTGTAGTTTAAACTTAATGCTGAATGCCCGGAGAGCAAACGAAAACTTTTAAAAATGTCAGTGTTTTTATTCCTGAAAAGGCAATCAAATAATGGGTCAAGCTCGCTGTAGTTGATGTATATGCTGGCAAGGGAGTTGGCGTTTTGCTGTTCGGATAGTAATGCAAACGATGGGGCGGGATCGATTTTTTTTATGGAAGCTACTTCATTTATCAGTTCTTTTGAAAAGCTGCCAGAATAGTTGTTAAATTCATCTTTGACCAGGTAGAATCTTTTTTTTAGCGCATTTATATACAATGTGTAGCCCTTTTTTGTACCTGCCTGCAGTGGTGTGACCAATATACCATTGCCCGGTTGTTTTGCTAACTGATCAAATATCGCCGGGTCGAAATCAGCCGACGCCGGCACCGTAATCAGCAATTCGATGTTTTTTGTTTGTGTTGGATGAACGGAAACAAAAACATTTTGCCCCGAAAAATATTTACTTAGCAGTTTGTTTTGAAGTAATTGTTGTCGTAGGGTATCTAATTGGCCAAGTGCCTGCTTTCCGGTAACCGCCGCGAATAATTGATTGCCTTTAAAGATATCGTAAAAACTTGAATCATTATTGAACTCAAATATAATGGACGCATTACGGGGAATGGCGTGCATTACCCGGCTGGTATTTGATCCGGGCGGATTTAAATTCTTAAAGTAAACAACCGTTACATAAGCGGTAGCTAACAACAAAATAAAGGTAATAATCAGGTGTTTTTTCATCGCTTCCTGCTATACAAAGGTAGCTTAAATTTGGGTGGTTCATCGGGTTACTTGTCAATATTAAATAGGGAAACAGAATAATAACAAATCTTTGCAAGCAAAACCATAAATTGCTAAAATCATTAACTTAGCCGTTTATTGTAAACATGAAGAGAAGAATAATTATCACTGCAGCCATATTTGGAATGCTTGCAGTTATTGCCGGCGCATTTGGCGCACACGGTTTAGAGGGAAAACTATCAGCGAAAAACTTGGAGGTATGGCACACGGCTGTGCAGTACCAGTTTTATCACACTTTTGCGCTGATCTTTTTATCCACGCTAACGCGTTTTAAAATAAGGCTTGTTGGTCATTGCTATATCCTTTTTACTTTAGGTATTGTCTTGTTTTCCGGTTCTTTATATATGCTTTCCTGTAAAGAGTTGATTGATTGGTCGTGGTTGCCCATCCTCGGCCCGATAACACCAATTGGCGGCGTCCTTTTTATAGCAGGGTGGGTGTGTCTTGGTGTCGCCGCTTTAAAAATAAAATAATTTGATGTTAGAATTTGCTGAACAAAGCCGTGCAGATCGGGAAACACTTTTTGTTGAAGTGATATTGCCATTGGCAATTGCTAAAAACTATACCTACCGGGTCCCTTTTGAAATGAACGCTGCGGTGGCTGTGGGAAAAAGGGTGGTGGTGCAGTTTGGTAAAAGCAAACTTTATACAGCGATAATAGCATCTGTAGGGAATCTCGCCCCTGAAAAATATGAGGCGAAGTACGTGATCGAATTGTTGGATGATCGCCCGTTAGTTACGGCTGCGCAGATGCAGTTTTGGCAGTGGATGGCCGATTATTATATGTGTACTATTGGTGAGGTGATGAATGCAGCCCTGCCTTCGGCCTTAAAACTGGCCAGCGAAACCCGGATCATCCTCAATAAAAGTTTTGAAATTGACCGCTCGGCATTACATGACAAAGAATACCTGATTGTTGAGGCGCTGGATATACAGCCTGAGCTTACGGTTAGCGATATTGTGAAGCTGCTGGGGCAGAAAACAGTAATGCCGATACTAAAAGTGCTTTTTGAAAAGAATATCATCCATATTTCTGAGGATATAAGCGAAAAATACAAACCCCGCACCCGCACATTTATTACTTTAAATCCTGTTTATCATCAGCAGGAGAGTTTGAAGGAATTATTCCTGATTCTTGAAAAACGGGCGCCTAAACAGGCTGACGCGGTGCTTGCTTATATGAAACTGGCGCGCCACCAAAAAGCGGTCACCAAAAACGAACTTGCCGAGGAAAGCGGCGCGGGGGCGTCGAGTATAAATTCCCTGTTAGAAAAAGAGGTGTTTATTGCCGAGGAAAAAAACGTAAGCCGTTTGTTTTACGAAGATCAATCGATTTTTGACAGTTTCGACTTGAGCGATCAGCAAACTGAAGTGTTAAGCCAGGTAAGCGATGAATTTAAGCAAAAGGATGTGGTGCTGCTGCATGGCGTAACTTCCTCCGGTAAAACGCAGATCTATATCCGGTTGATAGAAGAAATGATGAGCGCCGGCCGGCAGGTATTATATCTACTGCCCGAAATTGCCCTTACCACCCATATTATTGAAAGGCTCCGCCAATATTTTGGCGCCAATATTGGCATTTACCACTCCCGTTTTAATGATAACGAGCGTGTGGAGGTTTGGCAAAAAGTATTGAATAATGATTATAAAGTGATACTGGGTGCGCGTTCATCGGTGTTTTTGCCGTTTCACGACCTAGGTTTGATCATTGTGGATGAAGAACATGAAACATCCTATAAACAATATGATCCCGCCCCACGCTATAACGCCCGCGATGCCGCTATTTTCCTGGCAAATATGCACAAAGGGAAAGTTTTGCTGGGCTCTGCTACGCCATCGTTTGAAAGTTATTATAATGCCCGCCTGCATAAATATGGCTTTGCCGAATTGACCGAGCGCTATGGAGGCGTTAAGATGCCCGAAATTGAAGTGGTAAGCATTGCGGAGGAAACAAAGAAAAAAACGATACAATCGCATTTTACGAGTGTTTTGCTGGCGGATATCAGGCAGGCGCTCGAAAATAAGGAACAGGTAATCCTGTTTCAAAACAGGCGTGGCTATGCCCCTGTGCTCATGTGCAAGATCTGCGCCTATACGCCCAAATGTATCAATTGTGATGTAAGTTTAACCTTCCATAAAACTAGTGGCAAACTACATTGCCATTATTGCGGATATAAAGAAGATGCGCCAAATATTTGTCCTGCCTGCGGATCAACACACTTGGAATATAAAGGTTTCGGTACCGAAAAGGTTGAAGATGAGCTGGCGTTGATTTTACCGGAAGCACGCATTGCCCGGATGGACCTTGATACTACGCGGTCCCGCAATTCGCTTCAGCTGCTACTCAATAACCTGGAGGAAAAGAAGATCGACATCCTGGTAGGTACGCAGATGGTGGCTAAAGGGCTCGACTTTTCGGATGTTACGGTCATCGGTATTATCAATGCGGATAGTTTATTGAAATTTCCGGATTACAGGGCCAATGAGCGCAGCTACCAAATGCTGAGCCAGGTGAGCGGCAGAGCCGGGCGGCGTGGTAAGCAGGGCAAGGTAGTAATACAAACCTATGATACTACACACCGGGTGATCCGGCAGGTGATTGAGAGCGATTATACCGATCTTTATTTTACCGAAATGGAAGAACGAAGAAGCTTTAAATACCCGCCGTTTTACCGCATTATTAACCTTGGTGTAAAACACAAGGACCCCGAAATGGTCAACAACCAGAGTATCTACCTTGCAAAGGAACTACGCAAGCATTTTGGCGACAGGGTAATAGGGCCAGAATATCCCTTAGTGAGCAGGATCCGAAATTACTATATCATGAGCATTATGCTGAAATTTGAAAAGGAAGCCGATTCTATCAATAAAGCAAAGGTCATTATACGGGAGGTCATTACCCAGTTTCAAACCACCAAACTCAGTAAGGGGAGCATCGTGCAACCCGATGTGGATCCATACTAGTCTGAACACGATTTATAAGATTTTATTGATGGTAAAGATTTAAGATTTTTATATGACGGATTTTAATATAAATGACTTAACGCACAAGATAATCGGTTGTGCAATGAAAGTACATAATAACTTAGGAAATGGGTTTCAGGAGGTTATTTATCAGAGGGCCCTTGCTATTGAATTCAGGATTGCAGGTATAAATTATGAACGGGAAAAGGAAATGTCAATTTATTATTATGATGAACTGATAGGAACAAGAAGAGCCGTTTTTTTGTTGAAGAAAGTGTGATGGTCGAATTAAAAGCGCTCGAAAAAATAGAAGATATTCACAAAAACCAGGCAATAAATTATTTGGAAGCTTACAATATCGCCGATGGTTTATTGATTAACTTTGGCGGCTTGAGCTTGGAGTTTAAAAGGGTTTTTAACAATAAGTTGGTTAAACCGCAAGATCGAAAATCTTTTTAATCGTCCAAATCATATAAATCGTGTTCAGACAAAAATGGCAATTAAATACGTTGACGGATACAGAGATAAAGGCCTTCGCAAGGCATTAGTTGAGGAGCTAAGAAAAAAAGGGATCGAAGACGAAAAAGTACTCGAAGCCATGGGCAAAGTACCCCGCCACTTTTTTTTTGAAGAAACTTTCAGGAACCAGGCTTATAAGGACATTGCTTTCCAGATAGGTGAGGGGCAAACCATTTCGCAGCCCTACACGGTAGCTTATCAAACCCAATTGCTACACATACATAAAGACGATAAAGTACTTGAAATAGGTACCGGAAGCGGTTACCAAACTTGTATTTTAGCAGAGTTAGGCGCCAAAGTCTATACCATTGAACGGATAGAAAAACTACACTTGCAAGCCAAAGAACTGTTGCACGAAATTGGCTACAAAGCCCGCTTTTTTTGCGGCGATGGCTCAAAAGGCATAGCAAACCGTGCGCCGTTCGATAAAATCATCGTTACTGCCGGTGCACCAACTGTACCTGATGAATTAGTAAAACAACTGAATATCGGCGGGATATTAGTGATCCCCGTAGGCGATCAAAAATCCCAAAAAATGGTTACTATACTGAAGACAAGCGAAACAGACTATGAGAAAATTGTTTTGGATACCTTCAGGTTTGTACCGCTGCTAGGGGATAAGGCGTGGTAGGCGACCCCCCGACCCCCTAAAGGGGGAGCAGAAAAGGAACAAGTCCGCTGATGTTCCCCACTTTAGGGGGTTAGGGGGCTTATCCTTTCATCGCTCTGTCCATCTCCACCTTCGTATCGCGTTCCTTCATTGTTTCGCGTTTATCAAAGGTCTTTTTACCCTGGGCCAGCCCGATCTCCAGTTTGGCAAATCCGCGCTCGCTGATGAACAGGGCAAGGGGGACAATAGTCAGGCCCTTTTCTTCGCCCCGCGTTTGGAGTTTTTTTAATTCTTTTTTATTGAGAAGAAGCACCCGGTCGCGTTTGGCTTCGTGGTTATAAAAGGAGCCGAAGCTGTATTCGGCAATGTGCAGGTTACGGACGTACAGCTGATCATTAATGAAAGTGCAAAAGGCATCGTTTATATTGGCTTTGCCCTGGCGGATGGATTTAATTTCGGTGCCCAGCAATTTTATGCCCGCAATATATTTATCCAGTATATGGTATTCAAAATAGGCTTTTTTGTTTTTTATGTAGATGTTCTGGTCCATTTGCTGCAAATATACGGGAATTTATTTTGACAAGAATTCTACGAATAAAGACGAATGGACACAAATGAAGTGGGCGCGAATATAGTTGACAGGAATTTCACGAGTTGGGACGAATGGGTTTTATTTGTGTCTGTTCGTGAAATTCGTGCCTGTTATTTAACGGCTTGGTTGTGGTTTAACCACCAGCACCGGTACATGAACCTTATGGCGAACCGAATCAACGGTTGTACCAAAAATAAGGTCTTTTAATACCTTGTGCCCGTGCGAACCCATTACTAAAAAGTCAATTTTTTCTTCAGCAACGATTTGTGCGATAGCACTTGCGGCCCTGCCGAATCCCATATGGGCATTGGCCTTGTAACCTAGTTTTACTATAGCCTCGGCATATTTTTCAAGATTGTTTACGTCGCTTTGCGTTTCGTGGTCCATTACTTCGGTGCCGTAATACCTGGCGCCTGCCGTCTCTACCACATGGATCAGCGTGTACCTGGCCTCTTTTCCTCCCTGCATTATAGCATGCCTGATACAGTCGCGGTCGTTTTTCGAAAAATCAATACTTACGCCAATGTGTTTGTAGGTAATGGGCTTAATTTCATGAATGGTTGAAGCAAGGCCGTGGGGTACCCGGGCCGGCAGGTCGTGGTGTTTAAACAATAGCGGCCTGAAAAATACATAAAGCAGCAGCACAGCGATAGCTGCAATAAGCGGGATCACCAAAACGTAGATCCAAAAATGGGCCGAAGGGTATTCTTTAATCCAGTCGAGCAGCTGGTCAAAAACAAGCTTCGCATTTAGTGCGACTATTAAAGCGGCGCTTAACCAGGCCACAATCTTTACTTTTAAACTGATAGCAAATTTACCCATTCGTTTTCGGTTTGAGGTAAAGTGGATCAATGGAATAACCGCAAATCCCAGTTGCAAACTTAAAACAACCTGGCTTAAAATGATCAGGCTGCCCAGGCCTGAATCGCCAAAATATAAAATAGTTAAAACAGCGGGGACAATAGCCAGGAACCTGGTTAATAGACGGCGCAGCCATGGCTCAATCCGCAGGTTGATATGCCCCTCTAAAATGATCTGGCCGGCAAGCGTGCCGGTGATAGTTGAGCTTTGACCAGAGGCGATCAATGCGACGGCAAATAAAGTTGGTGCCAGCGGACCAAAAATATGCGCCAGTAGTTTGTACGCGTCCTGGATCTCAGCAACTTTAAAATACCCGTTACTGAAAAATGCACCGGCAGCCAGGATCAGGATGGCGGCGTTAACTATAAACGCAAGGTTAAGCGCGATCACTGTATCAAACAAATTGAATTTTATGGCTGATTTGATACCTTCATGTGTTCGCACAATTTGCCGGGTTTGCACCAGGGAAGAATGCAGGTACAGGTTATGCGGCATCACCGTTGCGCCAATAATACCTATGGCAATGTAGAGCATGTTTTGACTGATCACATCCCCTTTAAATAAGTTATTTGGTATAAATCCTTTTGCTATTTCCAAAACATCGGGCCGAACAATAAACATTTCGATCAAAAACGACATTCCCATAATGAAGATCATCGACATGATGAAAACTTCCAGCTTGCGCATGCCTTTGTTCATCAAAAATAGCATGAGCACCGTATCTGTAAGGGTAAGTGATACGCCCCAGATGAGCGGCAAATGAAAAAGTAATTGTAAACCGATGGCCATACCGATCACTTCGGCAAGGTCGCAGGCGATGATGGCAATTTGAGCGAGGATATACAGGCAAAAATTGATGAAACGGGGATAGGCATTTTTCGACGCTTGCGCAAGGTCAAGCCCGCGCACAATACCCAGCCGGGCACTTAATGATTGCAGTAATAAAGCGATCAGGTTGGATGCAAACAGTACCCAAATCAACTTGTAGCCAAAGGCGCTGCCGCCGGCTATGTCAGTTGCCCAGTTGCCCGGGTCCATATAGCCAACGCTTACCAGGTAGGCAGGGCCTATAAAAGCCAGCAGCCTGCGCCAGCCCAGTTTATTTTCGGTGCCGATGGAACTGTGAATATTACCTAATGATTTGTTAGGGGTATTTGTATCTTTCATAGCGCGATCAATAAGTTATTGGCCACCTCGCGGCTGATTTGTATCGTATTATCTTCGGTATGTAATACCATGGAGTGGTCAAATTCAATGATCTCGGCAACGGTAACTTTTTTGCCGATAGTGAGCGACTGTTTTTCGAGGTATTGTAAATAAGCCTTTGAATGATCGCGGACGCCGCAGATCACCCCGCCTTCATTTATACCAATTGAAGAGACCGGCTTTAAATTATGGATTTTAAACAATCCGTTACAGTCAGGTATCGGGTCGCCATGCGGATCAAATTTGGGGTACTCCATAAATTTATCCAGGCGGTCGATGAGTTCGTTCGATGAGATATGCTCTAATTCTTCAGCCATTTCGTGCACCTGGTCCCATTTAAAATCAAGCTTTTCCACCAAAAAATATTCCCACAACCGGTGTTTGCGGATAATATTTACGGCGATCTTCTCACCCGCGGCCGTGAGCGAAACGCCCTGGTAAGGCGTGTAGTTGATCAGTTCCTTCTCAGCCAGTTTTTTGAGCATATCTGTTACCGATGATGCTTTGGTATTTAGCAGGGCAGCCAACTGGTTTGTGCTCACGCTGGTGGCATTTACCGACAAGTGATAAATGGACTTTAAATAGTTTTCTTCTGCTAAAGTATTCATTTAAGCAAATCTAATAATATATTTAGACAAGTCTAAATTTCATTGCAAATAAAAATATATTTTTGTTAAAATAGATTTTTGAGAAATTTTATTTGGTAGATTAAGTAATATCCTATATTTGCCTGTATCATGGCTGCCGAATTAGACAAAATAGACCTTCAGATACTGAAGATATTACAGGAAAACGGAAGGATAACCAACCTTCAGCTTTCCAACGAAATCGGGCTTTCGCCCGCACCTACACTGGAACGTGTGCGCAAGTTGGAGAACGCGGAATATATTAAAAGCTATCATGCTTTAGTTGACGAGGAGAAACTGGGCCTGGGGATCAAAACCTTTATCCAGATCTCGCTTGATTTTCATCAAAAAAATACCATCCAGACTTTTATCGATGAGATCAAAAACATCAAGGAAGTTACCGAATGCCACCACGTAACCGGGCAATGCGACTTTTTACTGAAAGTTTATGTGCGGGATATCAAATCGTATGAACAACTCATTATGGAAAAGATCAGCCGCATAAGCGTTGTAAAAACTTTCCAAACGATGATGATCATGTCGACCAGTAAGAAGGAGCCGATAGTGCCGCTGGAATATTAGCCCCCCGGCCCCCTAAAGGGGGAGCAGAGAAACATATTAAAAATATTTGTCGTCTATTCCCCCTTTAGGGGGTTAGGGGGCTATCTGCCAATCAATGGGCTTTTTACCTTCTTTTATCAAAATATCATTCGTTTTTGAAAACGGCTTCGAGCCAAAAAAACCACGGTCAGCTGAAAAAGGTGATGGGTGAGGCGATTTGATAATATGATGTTTGGTTTTGTCGATGAGTTCGGCTTTAGCCTGGGCGAATGCTCCCCACAGGATAAATATGATCCCCTCTTTTTTATCGGAAATGGTTTTGATCACCTGGTCGGTAAATTCTTCCCAGCCTTTTTTCTGGTGTGAGCCTGGTGTGCCTGCGCGTACGGTAAGGCTTGCGTTGAGCAGTAGTACGCCCTGTTCGGCCCATTCAGTAAGGTTGCCGTGGTTGGGTGTTATAAAGTCCGGTATATCGGTATTGAGCTCTTTATAAATATTCCTTAACGATGGTGGGATGGTGATACCTTTTTGTACCGAAAAAGACAAACCATGCGCCTGGTTTTCGCCGTGGTAAGGGTCCTGGCCGAGGATCACCACCTTTAATTCCGAAAAAGGCGTTTTCCAGAAGGCATTAAAAATATCTGCTTCTTTTGGGTATATTTTATTGCCGGCGTCTTTCTCATTTTTAAGGAACTGCTGCAGCTGAACCATGTAATCTTTGCCAAACTCTTCGCTTAAAACCTCCAGCCAGCCGGGCTCTAATTCTATCGCCATAAATATTTTAAAAATGTTGATTTAGCGTACAAATAAACGGATATTTGCAAACTAATTTATATAATTACTAACGATGTCAAATATAGTAAGGTTAATTATTGCCTGTGTAGTTTTAGGGGCCGCAGTGGCACTCTGTGCGTTTGGATTTTGGGGCTGGGGTATATTGGTGCTGTTTTTAGGTGGCTTTGTGTTGTTAAGCTACTTTTTTAATGAGAACATGATATTGGCCCAGTGGTTTTTACGTAAAGAGAACCCGGACAAAGCCGAACAATGGCTGCTAAAGGTAACTGATTACGAAAAACAATTGAACAAAAGCCAGCATGGTTATTATAACCTGTTGATCGGCTTGATCGAAACCAGGAAAGCGCCGTTAAAGGCTGAAAAATATTTTAAGAAAGCCCTTTCACTGGGGATGAAAATGTCTCACAATACAGCATTAGCAAAGCTTAGCCTTGCGGGTATATCCATGGCTAAACGTAACAAACGCGAAGCGCAGATGTATTTACAGGAAGCTACAAAGGATGATAAGAACAAATTGCTTACCGAGCAGATCAAAATGATGAAGAGCCAAATGGCACAGATGGATAAGCAACAGGTAGTAAGAGGCGGATATCGCCAATTTTAATAGAATAGTCCGAAAGTCAGTAAAGTCCGAAAGAAGCTGCAACTGTCGTTAAACTAAATTTTATAGAAGCAAGATAGACGTTTAGCAACGCGTTTTAATAAACATACCGGAGGCGCAAATAGCGCCTCTTTTTTTATCCTGATTCCTGGTTTTTTATTCCTGGCTCTTGCCTTATTTTTCTTCAATTGAACTGAAGTAATCAGGCTCGGAAGAATGATTTTGATTCGGTGCAAAATGCCTTTCCTGCGTAAAATAGCCATCTTCTGATGGGTTGGCCACCTCCACCATTTTTAACAGGCTCCTGATAAAGGAAAGGTTAAAATTACTCCTGTTAAGTTTTATCAGGTATTCGTTTTCGGTTATCTCGAGAATTGAATTAGTCATAACTTTAGTTATAAGTGTTTATTGCAATAATAAACAACCTATCCAATACTCAAGTGACAGCAAAATTATCCTTTCATTAACAAATTGTTATTAAAAGGCTGATTTGTTGCGATTTATTTTTGTAGAGACGCATTACTTTGCGTCTATCTTATGTCCCCGGAAGCGATTTATTAGAGGCGCAAAGTATTGCGCCGCTTCGGATATTATGCAAACCAGGCCATCACCACTTCTTTCGCAGGCATGGTAATTTCCAGTTTTAATTTCTTGCGCATACCGCCCAAATCGTTAAATACTTTATTGGGATTGGCTGCTTTTAGCTCCTCAACCGTATTGAAGCCCATTTTATTGAGTACAGGTACCCATTCGGCAGGTACGCCGATATTGGTAAAATCTTCGGCGGTAGTAACCCTTGCTTTTTTCTCGGGGCGCATTTGAGGGAAGAACAATACCTCCTGGATGGTGCTCTGGTTGGTCATCAGCATCACCAGCCTGTCGATACCGATACCCAGACCGGACGTAGGCGGCATACCGTATTCAAGCGAACGTAAAAAGTCGTCGTCCATGGCCATGGCCTCGTCATCACCGCGACCGGCAAGGATCAGTTGCTCTTCCAAGCGTTCACGTTGGTCTATCGGGTCGTTTAGTTCCGAATAGGCATTGGCTATTTCTTTGCCGTTTACAAACAGTTCAAAACGCTCCACAAGGCCATTTACGCTGCGGTGTTTTTTAGCCAGCGGCGTCATCTCGATCGGGTAATCGGTAATATAGGTAGGCTGGATCAGATTGGCTTCCACTTTGGCGCTGAAGATCTCATCGATCAGTTTGCCTTTGCCCATGCTATTATCTACTTCGATCTCCAGTTCGGCGCAGGTTTGGCGAAGGGCGGTTTCGTCCATAGCCGATACGTCGATACCTGTATATTTAAGGATAGAATCGTACATGGATAGTTTTTCATAAGGCCCCGCAAAGTTGATCTCGTTGGCGCCAACCTGTACTACGGGGATGCCATGTACTGCACGGGTTACTAATTCCAAACATTCCTCTACCATGGCCATCATCCAGTTATAGTCCTTATAGGCCACATAGATCTCCATACTGGTAAATTCCGGGTTATGGGTGCGGTCCATTCCTTCGTTGCGGAACATCTTGCCAAACTCATAAACGCCATCAAAACCGGCAACGATCAGTCTTTTTAAATACAACTCATTAGCGATACGCAAAAACAACTGCATGTCTAATGTATTATGATGCGTTGCAAACGGACGCGCCGCCGCGCCGCCATGTACGGGCTGTAATATCGGGGTTTCCACTTCCAGCCAGCCCTGTTTGTTAAAGTAATCGCGCATGCTGCTGATCACTTTGGAGCGCTTGATGAAGATCTGTTTAAATTCAGGGTTAACGGTAAGGTCGACATAGCGCTGGCGGTAACGTTGCTCCGGATCAGTGAACGCATCGTGAATATTGCCTTCCTCATCGCGTTTTACGATAGGCAGAGGTTTCAAAGACTTTGACAAGAGTGTCATTTCCTGCACATGAACTGATATTTCGCCGGTTTGCGTTAAAAATACATAGCCTTTAACGCCTACAAAGTCACCGATATCCAGCAGTTTTTTAAATACGGTATTGTACAGGGTTTTATCCTCGCCGGGGCAGATATCATCACGTTTGATATAGATCTGGATGCGGCCAGTTGAATCCTGCAGTTTGGCAAAGGAAGCGCTACCCATAATATTGCGGCTCATGATGCGGCCGGCAATGGTTACGGATTTATAATTGTCAGGAAACCGCTCAAAATTATCGGCTATTTCTTCTGCGGTGGCGGTAACTTTATATTCTTCGGCGGGATAGGGGTTAATACCTAAAGCACGAAGCTGTTTTAATGATTCGCGGCGTAAAATTTCCTGTTCGGATAGTGCAATACTCATATTTTTATTAAAGCTCCAAAGGTAGGGATTTAGTCGGAAAGTTCGAAAGTCCGGAAGGCAGTAAAGTCCGAAAGTTAGGAAAGTACAAAAGAAAGCGTTTGATGAAAAGTGCTTTCGAGGCTAATACTGGTCTTTTAATGAAAAGATATGAATTGCGTTGTCTCTGACTTCGTAGATTATGCGATGAACATTGTTAATTCGTCTTGACCACATTCCTGTAAAATTATGTTTAATTGGTTCAGGTTTTCCAATTCCTTCAAACGGGGTTTGTTGAATAGATTGAATCAGCGCTAATACTCTTGCTTGGATTTGTTTTTGACCAGACTTTTTCCTAAATTTTAAATCATCTAAAGCCTTAGGCTGATAAACTATTTCCATAAATCATCAATGGGGATTTTAACCCCTTTTCCGTTTTTCATATCTTTTCTACCCTGTTCCAGTTTTTCAATAAGATATGAATTTCTGGTAGGAGAAGACCTCCCTATAAGCTCAGCAATAAAACCGGTAAGGAAAAGCTGAGTGCCTATAATCATAGCTGTAATAGCAATGTAAAAATAAGGACTGGTAGTAATTAAAGGAGCTCTGAGACCGCTAAATACTGCAATAAGCTTTTCAATTCCTAACCATAAAGCAGAGATTAAGCCTATAAAGAAAACAATTGTCCC
>NZ_CAIWNH010000128.1 GCF_903913935.1 uncultured Mucilaginibacter sp. | reverse complement strand
TTAAAGAAATATATATGAAAAGGAATTCATTCAAAATCTTATTAGTCCTCGCCATTTTAACGGGCGGACTGATTTCGTGTGATAAGAATAAGATTCTTACACCAAACTACCAGGTATCTTCGCAGCAGGTTTACAGTGACCCAAAAAGCATCGTTGAAGCTGCCGCAAAAGTTTACGGAGCATTCGCGCTAACCGGTAATTCAGGCCCTGCAGGAGCAGGTGACATCGCAGGGATCGACGAAGGTACTTCTGATTTTTTCCGCCTGCTTTGGTACGCTCAGGAGCTGCCAACTGATGAAGCAGTTATAGCATGGGGTGACCCGGGCGTACCTGACTTTCACCAGATGAGCTGGTCTTCATCTAACTTAATCATCACCGGTTTATACTATCGCAGTATGTACCAGATCACGCTGGCAAACGATTTTATCCGCCAAACCAGCGATGCAAACCTGGCAAGCCACGGAATTTCCGGTACTGATGCTACCAACATCCGTTATTTACGTGCAGAGGCCCGTTTTTTAAGAGCTTACCAATACTCAGTATTGATGGACCTTTTTGCCCAGCCGCCATTTGTAACAGATGCTAACGCTGTAGGCTCTATCGTTCCGCCACAAACAACCCGCACTGCGCTGTTTGCCTATGTTGAAGGTGAGCTGAAAGCTATAGATCCTTTGATGGTGGCCCCGATGAAAAATCAATATGGCCGTGCTGACCAGGGCGCCGTTTGGGCCTTATTATCCCGCATCTATTTAAATGCGCAGGTTTATACCGGCACTGCCAGATATAATGACGCGATCACTTATGCCAGCAAAGCTATCAGCGCAGGTTACGCGCTGATCCCTAAATATGATAACTTGTTCCTGGCTGATAACAACCTGAACACTAGCGAAAACATACTCACCATTGAGTATGATGGCGCTAATACGCAAGGATACGGTGGTACAACCTTTATGACCCACGCACCGGTTGGCGGCTCGATGCCATCAGTTGATTTCGGTATCGGCGGTGGCTGGGGCGGTGTACGTACTACCAGCAACCTGGTTAACCTTTTTCCTGCTAACACCAGCACTGCGTTCCCTAATAACGGCAACCCCGATGCCCGTGCTGAATTCTGGACACAGGGCCAAAATCTTGCGATCAATGACGTAACCAACTTTAAAGATGGTTATGGCGTAACCAAGTGGAGAAACGTTACCAGTACCGGCGCACAAGGTTCAAGCTCAAATTTTTCAGATGTTGACGAACCTGTTATCCGCTTATCTGAAGTTTACCTGAATTATGCTGAAGCAGTTTTACGCGGCGGCACTAACGGAACTTCAGGTTTAGCACTAGCCTATGTTAACAAGATCCGCGAAAGGGCATACGGCGGCCCAGCTGGCGATATCACATCGGGCCAGTTAACCCTTAGCTTTATCCTTGATGAAAGAGGTCGTGAATTATTCTGGGAAGGCTTCCGCCGCACAGATTTGATCCGTTACGGTATCTTCACCGCGGTAACATCAGATTCACGTTCAGTTTGGCCATTTAAGGGTGGTGTAAAAACCGGCGCAGGCGTTGCCGATTATCGCAACCTGTACCCTATTCCTGATCAGGACAGGTCAGCAAATCCAAACTTAAAACAAAACCCGGGCTATTAATTGCCGGGAACTAATAGATCGTATTTACGTTTTAATTAAAGTAAAAAATATTAACATGAAAAAAGTTCTAAGCAAATTCATCGCATTAAGCAGCATCGGACTGCTAATGCTATCAGCCTGTAAAAAGGACGGAACGCTGGTAACTTCAAACGGAGGAAAGGCGGGAAGCCTAACGGCATCGTCAACAACTCTAATGTTGGACAAAACCAAGTTAACCGACACTTCGAAGGTAATCAAATTCAGCTTTACATCCGCTGATTATGGCTTCAGTGCCGCTGTAACCAACACATTGCAGATTGATGCAGCTGGTGATAACTGGGCAAAGCCAACATCGGTAACTTTAGGCAATAAGGTATCTTCACAAGGCTATTCAACAGTAGACTTTAACAACCTTGTATTAAAGCTTAATTTACCTGCTGGTGTAGCATCAACCGTTAACGTGCGCATCATGCATTCAATTTCATCAGGCGTTGCACCTGTATACTCAAATGTGCTTGCACTTAGTGTTACGCCATTTAATTTAACATCATGGCTGTATATAACAGGAGCTTCCTTTGGATGGCAAAACCCAGGCCCGCAAGAGGATAGCCTGATATCTGTTACAGGTAATGGTGTTTATACGGGCATCGTTAATTTCACTGACGGCAACAACCAATTTTTGGTATTGCCCGCTAAAAACTGGAATAATAAATACGCAACTACCGGCAACTCAACGCCAAGCACTACGATTACTTATAACGCCTCAAATAACCTTAATGCGCCAACTGCAGCCGGCTGGTACATTGTAACAGTGGATTTAAACGCCAATACAGTTTCATTTGCTCTCGCAGATTTCTATAGCATTATAGGTGATGCGGCCCAGGGATGGGGTACAGACGTACCGATGAAGTACGTAAATGATGGAAACGGAAACTGGGTTGCTACAACAGCTTTGGTGTCAACAGGATCATTTAAAGTAAGGCGTAATGATGACTGGAGCAACAGCTGGGGTATTCCAAAAGCAGGCTCGGCAGGAGCCGGCGTACCGCTAACATTAAATAACACAAGCAATGATAACATATCTATTGCTTCCAGTGGTAATTACGTGGTAACCTTTAATGCTCCGGCAACAGCATTTGGCTCACCTGCACTTGTAACCACTACTTATACGCTTACAAAACAATAGGAGTAACATACAGAGTTGATTGATTTGAAAGCCCGCCTGGTGAAAACCAGCGGGCTTTTTTAATGCCACTTTCAGCTGACTAAATTGAATGATGAATATTATAGCAAAAAGAAATCCGGAGCCTTAATGACTCCGGATTTTTTCAACTCTTATGCTCAATATAAATGGCAATTCAACTTTTTCTACGCCACTCCTACTATGAACTATGAACCATCAACTACCTGTTCCCTATCTCCACATAATCCCTGTTGGTAGCACCAACATAGATCTGGCGAGGGCGGCCGATCGGCTCTTTATTGTCCTTCATTTCTTTCCATTGCGCTATCCAGCCCGGTAAACGGCCAAGGGCAAACAATACGGTAAACATATCTGTAGGGAAGCCAAGCGCCCTGTATATAATACCTGAGTAGAAATCGACGTTAGGGTACAATTTCCGTTCAACAAAATAAGGGTCCTTTAAAGCCACCTCTTCCAGTTTTTTGGCTATATCCAATACTTCATCGTCAATGCCTAATTTTTCAAGGATATCGTCGCAGGCTTTTTTAATGATCTTTGCCCTCGGGTCGAAATTTTTATAAACCCGGTGACCGAAGCCCATCAGGCGGAAAGGATCGTTTTTATCTTTTGCCTTGGCAATCCATTTATCGGTATTACCGCCATCAGCTTTAATTTTTTCAAGCATCTCTATCACTTCCTGGTTCGCCCCCCCATGCAACGGCCCCCACAATGCCGAAATACCGGCTGATACCGATGCATAGAGATTCGATTCAGACGAACCAACAATCCGCACCGTTGACGTAGAACAATTCTGTTCATGGTCGGCATGTAATATCAGCAATGTATTCATTGCACTCACCACAACCGGATCAATTTCAATCTCTTCGGTACGTTGTCCAAAGGTCATATACAAAAAATTGGTCACGTAATCGTATTTGTTCTGCGGATAAATGTATGGATGACCTAATGATTTTTTATATATCCAGGATACTATAGTGGCCATTTTAGCAAGCATTTTGATAATACTCAAATGAAGCTCAGCCTCTGATTGATGCGATTTGAGCGATTCCGGATAAAAGGCAGACAATGCACACACCAGCGACGACAGCTGTCCCATGGGATGCGCTTTTGAAGGGAACCCGTCAAAAAACTTCTTCATGTCCTCGTGCACGAGGGTATACCGGCTTATTTCATACTGAAAATCTTTCAATTGCTTTTCAGTAGGCAACTCGCCATAAATCAGCAGGTAGGCCACCTCAATAAAACTTGATTTTCCGGCAAGTTGTTCAATAGGATACCCGCGGTATTTAAGTATGCCAAGCTCGCCATCCAAAAAAGTGATGGCACTTTTTGTCGCCCCGGTGTTTTTGTAACCGATATCAAGGGTAACATACCCTGTCTGGTCTCTTAATTTTGAAATATCAATCGCTTTTTCACCTTCTGTACCCTCAATAACGGGCAGGTCATACGTTTTATCGCCAATTTTTAATTGTGCACTCTCCGACATAGGAATATTATTAATCTGCAACAAATGTAAATAAATCTGCGTATTAATGCCCGGTTATAAAAGCTACAATTTGTAAAATTTTAGTTGTGATATTTCTCATAAGCAACAATATCAAAACTACCCTTTAATTGCAGCCGATATAAAGGTGGGAAACCACCTGTGCATGATTGATATATTATTGTTTTCGCTATTTTTTGCGGCAAGTTTCCATTTTTAGAAACCGGCAAAATTCAAACAATTTTGGTTTAACAAATTAATAATTTTTTAAGAGCTGAATAAGTATGTCGTTTAAAAGCAAGTTGTTGTTCATATTACAAAACGATAACACCATTTACCGGCTATTGCTGGTCGGGTTGCTTATTGCCAATCCTGCGCTTCATTATTTATGTCTTTACAAGTCGTATGACCCTATTTGGTTACGGTCAGTAAACGCTGCCTTGTGCATCATCGCTTTAGGGCTTTCATTTTACCCGGGCAAATATTTCGCAAAATTTAGCCAGTATGCGGCTATACTATCATTTTTGGCAATAAACAACTGTATTTTATTAAGCAGAAACGGCTTTAGCCATGTTTACCTTTTTAGTTCTATCACCATATTTATAGCGCTCACGTTGTTTTGTAAAAAACGATGGGAATTTGTTACTATTTGCATCCTCAACCTGTTTGCCACCCTCGTTGCATACTTTACGGCGGCGCAATTAAATATCTCGGTGGTGGTATTGGTTGTGCTGCTGCTCACCTTTACATTAATAGCATATGTTTCGTTTTTAGTAATGAAGGCTTACAATCTTAAATTTAACAAGGCTGTAAACCATGTGGTAGAATTGAATAAATCGCTAATGATGAATGATGAAATACTGAGGAGTAAGCGTAACAACCTGAATTCACTCATCAACTCGCTAAACGAAATTATTTTTGAATTTGATGAAAACAAGATTTGTTTGAATACCTGGTTTCGTAAAACTGACGACAGGATCATTGATCCGGCAATATTTACCGGAAAAAAACTGGCGGATGTTTTCGGGTACGACAAAGCAAAAAAATATGATGACGCCTTAGAACAGGTAATCAAAACCAGGCGGCAGATAACCATTGAATTTAATTCTGATTTTGGCTCCGGCCGCTGGTTTGTAGCTCGTCTCGCTCCTGTTTTTGATCCCGCCGGCAATTATACATTCAGGATCTCTGCATCGGTAACTGACATTTCGGAACAAAAAAAATACGCCGACGAGTTAAAAGAAAAAGAGGCATTGCTGCTTGAGGCACAAGCGATTGCAAAAACCGGGAACTGGTCATATGATCACTCGACCAAAGAGACCTATTGGTCAAAAAGCTTGTATAATATCCTCGAAATTGACAATATCCCGGAAGATATAAGCAAATACGAATATTACATCAGCCTGATTCACCCTGATGACCGGGATAAGGCTTACCGGTATTTTTCGAACCTGAAAGAAACCTATGAAAGCCAGTTTGAATACCGGTTGATAACTCCCAACGGAAATTTAAAATACTTCAGGGCTTTAAAAGGAAAGCTTATTACTCATGAAGATGGCAGGCCCAAACGTAGTTTTGGTGTATTGCAGGATATTACGGAAACAAAAATAGCCGAAAAGAAAATAAAAGTAAGCCAGGCCGAACTTGAGGAAGCGCAAACCATTGCAAAAATCGGCAACTGGAAATGGGATGTGACAATGAATAAGCTCACATGGTCTGACGAGATCAACAATATCTTTGAACTGGATCCGGCATCGATCGCTGCACAAAACTTCATTAAATTATTAACTAAATATGCCCATCCTAATGACAGGCATGTCCTGAAACAACATTTAAAGGATCTTTCTAAAATAACGAATACCTCTTACGAATACCGGATCATTACGCCAAATGGCAATATCAAGTATCTAAGCATCATCGTGGGGAAGCTAATTAAGCGCGAGGACGGGGTACTACGCAAAGTAATCGGCACGTTACAGGATATTACAGACCGCAAACTGGCTGAACTAGAATCGCAGCGTACCGAGAACAAATACAAGTTGGTATTAGAGACTATTAAGTTACCTACAGTATCAGTAGATAGCAATGGCGATGTCATCTTTTGTAATAAATATGCCGCAGAAATGCTGGGCTACTTGCAAACTGAAATATTGGGTTTAAACTGGATCAATCATTTTGTTCCGGAGAACTCAAGAAATAACACATCGGAATTATTTGAAAACGACTCATTTAAACCTCAAAACATCAATTCAGTAATTTGCCGTAATGGCGAACAACGCGTTATAAGCTGGCAAAACACGATAAGCTATGACGAGAACGGCCAGATTAAGGAAGTAACCGGCATTGGCGAAGATATAACTGAGCGGCAGAAAAAAACGCTGGAATTGATCACGGCGAAAGAACAGGCCGAAAAATCATCCCAATTTAAGTCGGAGTTCCTGTCTACGATGAGTCATGAGATCAGGACGCCAATGAACGCGGTGATCGGCACAACCAACTTATTATTATGTGAAGACCCAAAGCCTGATCAATTGGAATACCTGAACATCCTTAAGTTTTCAGGAGAAAACCTGTTGGCTATTATCAATGATATTCTTGATTACAATAAAATTGAGGCCGGGAAATTGGAATTAAACAAAATTCCGTTTAGTGTTCACCACCTTACGCAAAGAATAAAAAAATCGTTTTATGCAAAAGCGACGGAGAAGAATCTCGATATAGAATTGACTATCGACGATGATATCCCCGCCCTGCTAATAGGCGACCAGGTAAGGTTAGGACAGGTACTGAATAACCTGGTGAGCAATGCCATTAAATTTACACATTACGGCAAAGTTATAATCAGGCTCGACCAGCAAATGCAAACAGGAAATTCGGCTAAAATCAACTTTATAATAACGGATACAGGGATCGGTATTGCCCCCGAAAACCTGCATATTATTTTTGACCCGTTTGAGCAGGAAACCCAAAACTCGGATGCAGATTATGGGGGGAC
>NZ_CAIWNH010000127.1 GCF_903913935.1 uncultured Mucilaginibacter sp. | reverse complement strand
CTGGTAACTTCCATCTCAGAGCGGAAGACTTCTTTGTAAAAGCCACCTTCCGGATGCGGCTGAAGACTTAGGTGTTCGATCCAATAAGCGGCGTTTTGGTTTTCCATCGGATTTAGTTTAATTAACAACTGCTAAAAACTCAAGCACTACCTGGTTAAATTCATCCGGGTGCTCCAGGTTAGGCATGTGGCCTGCATCGTCAATCACCACCAGTATGCCGTTTTGCAGGTTTTGCTGCATCGTTTCGGCCATGGCCACAGGGGTAAACTCATCCTGGCGACCCACAATTATCAAAGTCGGGATTTTGATCTTGGGAAACACATCTGATAAGTAGTCAATTCTTTCGGCCCGCGCCCTTAAGGCGGTAGCCGCCCCGGCCGGCGAAGTAGCTTTCATCATTTTAATCACAAATCCCGCAGCTTCGGGCATGGATTTTACATGTTCAGGCTTCATCATTTTATAGATCACCTCGTTCGCATAAGTGTCCATTCCTTCACGTTCCAGCCGATCGGCAGCGTCATAGCGCCCCTGTTTAACTTCGGGAGTATCTAAACTGGCAAAAGTATCGGCGAAGATCAATGACCTGATCCTGTCCGGAGCCTGACGGAACATTTCCATAATAATTTGCCCGCCCATGGAAAGACCAGCTAAATGAAACCGACCGATCTCCAGGTAATCCAACAGGTGGAGCATATCGGTAGCGTAATCTTCAAATTTTGTTTTTCCCGGTGAGGGGAGTGGGCTTTTACCATAGCCCCGAAGGTCGGGAGTGACAACCTTGTAAGTGTCAGATAACGCCACCACTTGCGGGTACCACATGGTGTGATCGAACGGGTGCCCGTGGATCAAAACCACCGGCTCACCTTTGCCTGTTACTTTGTAATTAATGGTTATGTTGTTTAATATCACAGTCGCCATAGGATCACAGTTTTTAACTGATTTTTTTGATTACACTGATTTAGACTGTCAGACTTACGAAGTTTATTTAACTTCGTAAGTCTTTAAAAATCTTTCAACTAAACCTTTTTCGGTGGCAGGTCGAAAGCAATGGCCTCGTGCTCAAAGTGGCCTTTATGTGAGCCATCGCAAAACGGCTTGTTTGCCGATAAGCCGCAGCGGCAGATAGAAACAATGGTTCTGCCTTGCAGACCGTATGCATTTCCCTGCATATCAACAATTTCGAAATCGCCGTCTATTTTAACCGAACCGTTGTTGTTTATTGTAATTTTTGTTTTGGACATTTTGCTGTTTTTTCTGCGAAGATAATCATACCCGCGGATGAACCGGAAAGATTTGGTAAATATTAGTAGTTAACTATCACTACCTGGTTTTTACTCAGCAGTACCCCATGCAACACCTCCCAAACATTGGCGCCTACTATTTTAGCGCCTTCAGCAGTAGGGTGGATGCCATCTTTTTGGTTTAACTTAGGGTTTCCAGCAACATCTTTAAGCAGGAATGGAACCAAAGCCATTTTGTTTTTGGCGGCGAGTTCAGGGAAGATAGCTTTGAAGCTATAAGCATATATGCTGCCCATATTTGGGGGCACCTGCATGCCCGCCATCACTAACCTGGCGTGGGGGTATTTTGCTTTTACCGTATCAATTATGGCCTGCAGGTTTGCAGTTGTTTCGCTTACCGGGATGCCGCGCAGGCCATCATTAGCTCCTAATTCAAGCACAAAAACATCAACTTTTTTCTTTAGTATCCAGTTGATGCGGCCACGGCCGCCAGCCGATGTTTCGCCGCTTACCCCGGCATTAACCACATGATAAGGCAGTTTTACACTGTCAATTTTGTTTTGAACGACGGCGGGGAAGGCCTGCGACTGGTCATCTAACCCATACCCAGCGGTTAGGCTATCTCCAAAAAACAAAACCGTTTTGGCTGATGAAGCGCTGTCGGGTTTACTGGAACCGGCAGTCGTATCCGCAGGGGCAGTGTTTTTGCTTCCGCAGGCAGATAATAAAAGAATGAAAATTATAAAAATGTG
>NZ_CAIWNH010000126.1 GCF_903913935.1 uncultured Mucilaginibacter sp. | reverse complement strand
TCCTTGGCCATGGTATGATAAACCCTCGCGCCGGCCATAATGAGCCCATTATTGCAGCCGAAGGTGGAGATCATGATCATGATGGCGATCACGTAAGTGCCTGCATTGCCGAAGATCACGTGCGAAGCCGCAACAGCTACCCTGTCCTTATCGGCAGTAGCTATATCATGCATGGATAACACGCCGGTATAAACAACGTTGGCCGATATGTAAATAATGGTAACGATGAGCGTGCCTAAAAACAAGCTTAGCCCTACGTTGCGCTTGGGGTTATGCATTTCGCCCGCGATAAAAGTTACGTTGTTCCACGAATCGCTGCTGAAGATTGAACCTACCATAGACGCTGCAATTGCGCCCAGCGCAGTAGCGATGGTAAGCGGCACCACGCTGCCATCAGGTTTTAAGTTATGCAAATCCCAGGCATGGCTCCAGTTAGCTTGCCATATATCACCCTTTAAAGCAATAAAGCCGAAAATGATCAACCCAAACAAACTTAACAGCTTGGTGATGGTAAAAGTATTTTGAATAAGCTTGCCGCTTTTGACGCCTTTGGTGTTGATATAGGTAAGTAACAGGATAACCCCGATGGATACACATTGCGCGGCGGTGATGGAAAATGTCGGTTTAACCTCACCCTTTGCCAAATAATGATTGAAGGGATATAAAATATGGTCTTCACTAACAGCATGAAAGATTGGTATGTAAGCAAGGAATTTGGAAAATGCCACTCCAACAGCTGCAATTGTACCGGTTTGGATCACTGCGAAAAAACTCCAGCCGTATAAAAAGGCAATCAGTTTATTATAAGCTTCCTTTAAATAAACATACTGGCCCCCGGCTTTGGGGTACATGGCGCTCAATTCACCATAACTCACCGCAGCGGTAATGGTCATAAACCCGGTAATGAGCCAAACGGCTATAAGCCAACCTGCTGAACCTACATTACGCGTAATATCCGCGCTTACTATAAAGATCCCCGAGCCGATCATGGAGCCTGCCACCAGCATGGTGCCATCCAGCAGTCCCAGTTCATGTTTCAATTTCGCTTGTACTGTTTTTGTTGCCATTAAAAGGTTTTTGATTAAAGTTTCTAAACTACTCAAAAAACTTTATAATTGACAGGCTATTGTAAAGAAATTAATTTACTAATTTGCGCCGACCAATTATATTTGCACTCTTTCAAAAATATTATTGAAAATATTTAGTAACTAAAAATTATATATGGATTTATTAAACACTTACTTGATCTATTTAATTCCTGTTTTTGGCCTTATCGGGATCGTTTTTATGGGCGTCAAAGCCGCCTGGGTAACTAAACAGGATGCCGGCGACGGAGAGATGACCAAGCTATCCGGCTATATAGCCGATGGCGCCATGGCATTTTTGCGCGCCGAATGGAAAATACTGGGCTACTTTGTGGTAGTGGCGGGTCTGTTGCTGGCTTACTCTGGTACAACCGTAAAAACGTCCAGCCCGGTTATCGCAATATCCTTTATCGTAGGAGCATTTTTATCCGCTTTTGCAGGTTACCTGGGAATGCGCATTGCCACCAAAGCAAACGTACGCACTACGCAGGCCGCCCGTACCAGTCTGGCGCAGGCGCTTAAAGTGTCGTTTACAGGTGGTACCGTAATGGGCCTGGGGGTTGCCGGTTTGGCAATTATCGGTCTGGGATCGTTATTTATTGTTTTTTATACCATGTACGTAAGGAGCCAGGGCTTAAATGTTAATGGCGAAGGAATGGCAAAAGCGCTTGACGTTTTAGCCGGATTTTCATTAGGTGCTGAATCTATCGCGTTGTTTGCACGTGTTGGTGGTGGTATTTATACCAAAGCAGCTGACGTAGGCGCCGATCTTGTTGGTAAAGTTGAAGCAGGCATCCCCGAGGATGACGTGCGCAACCCGGCAACTATCGCCGACAACGTAGGTGATAACGTTGGTGACGTTGCGGGTATGGGCGCCGACCTTTTCGGTTCGTATGTAGCAACAATGCTGGCTACAATGGTTTTGGGACGCGAGATTGTTTCAAATGATAATTTTGGCGGTATCGCACCGGTATTGCTTCCAATGGTTATTGCAGGTTTAGGCCTGGTGTTCTCCATTGTAGGCGCTGCGTTTGTACGGATCAAAAAAGAAACCGACAGCGTTCAAAATGCTTTGAATATTGGCAACTGGATGTCGATTATATTAACCGCTATTGCCACTTATTTTGTGGTGCAATGGCTGCTTCCGGCTGATAGTTTTCATATGATCCGCGACGAAGTTACCGGTGGCGGTTTAAAAGATGGTTCAATCGTATTTACAAAAAATGGTGTCTTCGGCGCAATCGCAGTAGGCCTTGTAGTAGGTACTTTGATGTCAATGATCACTGAATATTATACTGCGATGGGCAAACGCCCTGTATTGAGCATTATCCGCCAGTCATCAACCGGCCATGCTACCAATATCATCGGTGGCTTGTCAGTAGGTATGGAATCAACTGTAGCGCCAATTTTAGTGCTTGCATCAGGTATATACGGATCCTACCATTTTGCTGGTTTATACGGCGTATCTATCGCCGCGGCAGGCATGATGGCAACTACAGCGATGCAGTTATCCATTGATGCTTTCGGGCCTATAGCTGATAACGCGGGCGGTATTGCTGAGATGAGCCGTTTACCTGAAGAAGTTCGTCACCGTACAGATAACCTGGATGCCGTAGGTAATACTACCGCTGCAACCGGTAAGGGTTTTGCTATTGCTTCGGCAGCATTAACCTCGCTGGCTTTATTTGCGGCCTTTGTAGGTGTTGCAGGTATAGAGCATATCGATATTTATAAAGCTGACGTATTAGCCGGATTATTTGTGGGTGGTATGATCCCATTCATCTTTTCATCATTATGTATCTCGGCAGTAGGCCGCGCTGCTATGGCGATGGTAGAAGAAGTAAGGCGCCAGTTCCGCGAGATCCCGGGCATTATGGAGTATACCGGCAAGCCGGAATACGAAAAATGCGTAGCCATCTCCACCAAAGCTTCCATCCGCGAAATGGTTGCCCCAGGTTTGATAGCTTTGATCACCCCAATTATTATTGGTTTTGCTTTCGGCCCCGAAGTTTTGGGCGGCTTATTAGCAGGCGTAACTGTATCAGGTGTGCTGATGGGTATTTTCCAGAGCAATGCCGGTGGCGCATGGGATAATGCCAAAAAATCATTTGAAAAAGGCGTAATGATCAACGGCGAAATGTTCTACAAAAAATCGGAACCGCATAAAGCATCGGTGACCGGTGATACCGTTGGTGATCCGTTTAAAGATACTTCAGGTCCTTCAATGAATATCCTCATTAAATTGATGTCGATCGTTTCATTGGTGATAGCGCCGCACTTACACAAAGATGTGAAAACAGTTGCTCCCGTTCAAAAGGCGATGCAACCGCGATCCATGATCACACATGTAATTAAGGTTGATAAAAGAGCCTAACAAAAAAGGGGTACTGAAAAGTGCCCCTTTTTTGTTTTGAATCAGCGGCGGTAACTAATCAGAATCCTAATCAACTTATTCAACCTGATCCAACTAAATAAACCAGCAATATTCTGAAATTTCTACTCGTCCCATTGTTACATTCTGCACTTTATGTTTTCAATAAATTTAAGTACGTTTGGGGAGAAACTGAACTCATATTATTATAACTGATCTTATTAATTAAACATGAAGCTATTTGTAAAAAAATCAATTAAACAATTGCTTGCTTCGGCCGATGAAGGTGAGCATACCCTGAAACGCACGCTTGGAGCGGGTAACCTCATTGCCCTTGGTATCGGAGCTATAATCGGCGCCGGCCTTTTTGTAAGAACTGCCGCTGCGGCGGGAGGTAACGCCGGGTCAGCTGTAACAATCTCGTTTATTATCGCGGCGATTGGTTGCGCCTTTGCGGGCTTATGCTATGCCGAATTCGCCTCTATTATCCCAATAGCCGGTAGCGCTTATACGTATGCGTACGCCACGATGGGCGAAATTATTGCCTGGATAATTGGCTGGGCATTGATATTAGAATACGCCCTTGGTGCCGCTACCGTATCTATTAGCTGGAGTGAATATGCGAATAACCTGCTGGGGCATCGAATACCGTACGAATGGTGCCATTCGCCCATGGAATCGATCATTACAAACGGTGTATCGCATCATGGCATTATTAACCTGCCAGCCTTATTGATCTTGTTGCTGCTATCAGCATTACTCATAAAAGGCACCCAGGAATCAGCAACCGTTAACAGTGTTATCGTTATTTTAAAAGTGGCCATCGTTTTGGTATTTATCGCCATCGGATGGCAGTTTATCAATCCTGCAAATCATACCCCTTATATGATCCCTGCTGATGCAAAGCCTGTAAAATTGCCTGATGGTACAATGTATTCTTTCTCCTCATTCTTTACACATGGCTGGGGTGGCGTTGTCAGGGGTGCAGGTATCGTGTTTTTTGCTTTTATTGGGTTTGATGCCGTATCAACAGCAGCACAGGAAGCTAAGAATCCTAAAAAAGATATGCCAATCGGGATCCTGGGATCATTGGTGATCTGTACCATCCTTTATGTCGTGTTCTCCTGGGTATTAACCGGTGTAGCGCCATATACTGATTTTATGAAAGCCGGTAAAGAAGCTTCTGTGGCATATGCCATCAGCCATTACATGGCAGGTTATGCATGGCTTTCTACTTTGGTAACCGTTGCTATCCTTGCAGGTTTTTCATCCGTAATATTGGTGATGTTACTGGGGCAGTCGAGGGTGTTTTATACCATGTCGACTGACGGTTTATTGCCGAAGGTATTTTCTGACCTTCACCCTAAATTCAGCACTCCTTATAAGAGCAATATAATTCTGTTCATTTTTGTGGGACTGTTTGCTGCATTTTTACCCGAAAGTGTCGCCGGTGATTTAACTTCAATCGGTACCTTGTTTGCATTCGTGGTAGTTTGCGTGGGTGTAATGATCCTGCGTAAAAAAGATCCGAACCTGGTAAGGCCATTTAAAACGCCATTTGTGCCACTGGTGCCTATATTGGGTATATTGATATGCGCAGGGATGATCATCAGCTTACCGGGCAGAACCCAGTTAAGCGCTCTTGTATGGATGGTATTCGGCTTGATCATTTATTTTGCATATAGCAGGAAGAATAGTAAACTTGGCATCGCAGCCGATATCCTGCCAAAAGCTTCTGATTTTGAAGATACAAAGTAACACAAGACGTTATCAAGACAAGATTAATATGTAACAAAAAAGGTTCTGCGTCGTCGGAACCTTTTTTGTTGTGGCCTCACCTAAACGGTGCAACCCTCATGAACGCCATTGAAAAAAAATGAACTTCGTGAATAATCCTCTCCAAAGGAGAGGACTTAAAAAAAGGATTGGTCAAAAAAGGGAAAAAATAAGAAACCCTCTCCTTTGGAGAGGGCAGGGTGAGGCTTTTAACCAGTTGCATGAAAACCGATAAAAACCTTTGGGTTTTAGTATTAGTCTGCGTTATTAATTCACTGGGCTTTGGCATCATTGTCCCGGTGATGTATGCCTATGGCAAAACTTTCGGGCTTACCGGGACAACGCTCGGCGTTTTAACGGCGTCTTTTTCCATCGCCCAGTTTTTTGCCACCCCGGTTTTAGGTTCGCTTTCTGATAAATGGGGCAGAAAGCCTATCCTGGCCATTAGCCTTGCCGGTACCTGTTTTTCTTTTTTGTTGTTTGCCGAAGCCAATGCCTTATGGTTGTTGTTTGCCGCCCGGATACTTGACGGCCTGACCGGCGGAAATATTTCAGTAGCCCAGGCCATGGTGGCCGATACGGCAACGCCGCAGAACCGGGCAAAGCGTTTCGGCATTCTCAGTTCTGCCTTTGCTTTTGGCTTTGTGATCGGCCCCTTGATCGGCGGCTTGTTCAATAAGATCAGTCCGCAGGCGCCATTCTTTTTTGCTGCCGGAATTTCGCTTATCGGGACATTATGCACACTTTTTCTGTTAAAAGAAACAAATCTTACAGATAAAAAAACACGGCTGAGCTTCAGCAGCAAGTTTAAGTTTGCCTCACTCATCACCACATTAAAACGCCCGATTATCGGTACGGCTATTTTTACCGGCTTTATACTGACCATGGCACAGTTTACGATGATCATCGGGTTTCAAACGTTCAGTGTGGATATTTTGAAGCTCACGCCCGCAACGATGGGCATTTTCCTGGCTTCGTTTGGCGTTTGCGGGATCATTGCGCAATTGGGCGTTCCGCTTTTTACAAAGATCTTCCCGTCAAAAATCACTATACTACTATTGTCAAGCGCGTTGTGTTTTGCGGCGATGTTTATATCCGGATTCCTCACTGTATTGATCCCTTTTGCTGCCTGCCTTTGTGTTTACGGCCTGTTCAATGGCCTGCGTAACCCTATGCTCAACGCCATTATTGCCGATAATGTCGATCACGCCGAACAAGGCAAAGTATTGGGGATTAACCAGTCATACGGATCTATCGGGCAAACCATCGGGCCCCTGGTTGCCGGGCTGGCGGCTGCTATTTCGGTACATAGTGTATTCTTTTTATCGTCTTTCTATATTTTAGTTGCAACTTTGCTTTGTTTCCGGTTAAAGTCAAAAGTATAAAGCACGAATAGTCACGAATTTAAATAACACGAATAGTCACGAATTTATTCGAATTTCACGAATTTAAATAACACGAATTTCACGAATTCTTTTGGGAAAGTGTTAGGGACGCGAGTTTGCGGAAAGCATATACAAATTCGTGAAATTGGATATAATTTGCGCTAATTCGTGTAATTCGAAAAAATTCGTGGAACTTTGTGTTTATAATTAACAAGCTATGCATCCATTAATTTTCAGGGAGATCCTTTCCGTAACGATGATCCTTTTTGCCATCATCGATATCCTGGGCGCCATACCCATCATTATCGAAATGCGGCAACGTGTAGGGCATATCCAAAGCGAAAAGGCAAGCATCGCTGTTTTAGTGCTGATGGTTGGCTTCTTATTTGGAGGAGAGGAGCTGCTTAGTATTATCGGTCTTGATGTCTCCTCCTTCGCTATCGCTGGCTCCCTCGTGATTTTTATCATAGCCATGGAGATGATCCTTGGTGTTAGATTTTTTAAGGATGAAGTCGCCTCGTCAGCGTCTATTGTACCATTAGCCTTCCCGCTCATCGCCGGGGCAGGTACCATGACCACCCTGCTATCACTAAAAACACAATACCAAACATCAGATATTTTGGTAGGGATAGTGGTTAACACACTGTTTGTTTACCTGGTGCTAAAAAATGTGCAATGGCTTGAAAAGCTACTGGGGAAGACGGGGCTAAATATCTTAAGAAAAGCTTTCGGGATAATTTTATTGGCTATCGCGATAAAATTGTTCAGGAGTAATACGCATTTGTAGCTCCTTAATGCGGGAATTATTGATTTGCAATTCTATTGCCCCATAGGCGCAACACGTTTGTAGGAAAATAAATAGTAAAACATATTGCAACGTAGTGGCTACCCTTCACCCGTCTAACAGGTCGTGAAATATATATTTTTCGTCATATTCAACGGCGTAATCTTTCAATATCTCCAGATATTCTTCACGAAATGTCTTTTTGGTATGATGTTGTTTTTGATTCATAATATATTTAACCACACCGTCTATTTGTGTGCGGCTGTTGCTGAATGCGCCATAGCCATCCTGCCAATAAAATTTTCTTTCTGTGAATTTTTCTTTATTTATAAATTCTGAACTATCACCTTTTGCCACACGCATCATATCCGAAATGGATTGTTTTGGGTTAAGTCCGACAAAAAAATGTAAATGATCGGGCATTGAATTTATGGCCAGCAATTTATGACCATTGTTTTGCAAAATGCCGGTAATATATTGATGAAGCCGTTCCTCCCAGGTGGGTTGTATTACCGCTTTCCGGAATTTTACAGCAAAAACGCAGTGAATATAAAGTTGGGTATAGGTGTTTGACATAATGATAAAGGTGTTTTCAAAAATAACACTTTAATGCAAATCGGCAAAGGGTAGCCGCTACGCGGCAATAAATGGGTGGTGGTTGGGTGCTACAAACGTTTTGTCCCTATGGGGCAAGGTAATGTTTGTTATAAGGCGGTATTATGAAAATACATTTGCCAGATCGACGCAATCCGTTTGAAAGGATTGCAAGTTTTGAATATGTCGGCAAAGGGTAGCCGCTACGCGGCAATAAATGGTTGATGGTTTGGTGCTACAAACGTTTTGCCCCGATGGGGCAAGGCAATGTTTGTTATAAGGGGGCTTATAAAAACACTTGCCACATCGACGCAAACCATTTAAAAGGATTGCAAGTTTTGAATATGTCGGCAAAGGGTAGCCGCTACGCGGCAGTAAATGGTTGATGGTTTGGTGCTACAAACGTTTTGCCCCGATGGGGCAAGGCATTGTTTGTTATAAGGGGGCTTATAAAAACACTTGCCACATCGACGCAAACCATTTAAAAGGATTGCAAGTTTTGAATATGTCGGCAAAGGGTAGCCGCTACGCGGCAATAAATTGTTGATGGTTTGGGTTGTTACAAACGTTTTGCCCCGATGGGGCAAGGCAATGTTTGTTATAGGGTGGCATTGTAAAAATACATTTGCCACATCGAAGCAATCCATTTAAAAGGATCGCAAGTTTTCGACATGTCGGCAAAGGGTAGCCGCTACGCGGCAATAACTGGGTGGTGGTTTGGTGCTACAAACGTATTGCCCCTATGGGGCAAGTGAATGTTTGTTATAGAGTGGCATTATGAAACTACATTTGTCACACCTAAGAAACCTGCAAACGAATAACAGGATTGTTCTAAAACTTTTAAACTTTTTTAGGATTATACAATCCGTTAAAAATAAAAATTATCTTAATCCAACCTCATGCCCCATAGTGGCAAAACGTTTGTAGCAAAACAAATAGTAAAACATATTGCCACGTAGTGGCTGCCCATTATTGGTTTGACAGGCATAGATAAGTGTTTTTTATGGGGAATAATTTTGTTGGCTATCGCGATAAAGCTGTTCAGGAGTAATACGCATTTGTTGTCTCTTAAGCCACTAAAGGGGGAGTTTAATTTTTTATTTCTCAAAAAAACTTGCTAACGGTATCTCGGTAATTAATGCATAGTTGCCCTTACGGCCCAATACAAAAAAACTACCGTTTCGAACTTTCCTGTCTTCATCAGGCTCTTCGAAATAGCCCTTACCGGTCAAGCCTTTCGGTATGATTCCTTTGGCCAATATTTTACCCTTATCGTCGACAAGATAAAGTTGGTAAGGCGCATCTAAATCGCTTTTACCCCAAAACACATAGTCATCATTCCATTCCCCCACGAAGCTATATATTGGGTCATTGCCCGCCTGTGGAAAAAATAGGGAGCGTATTTCAGTGATTTTTGATGTCTTCTTGATGAATTTACCGGTTAGCGTGTATTGTTCGTAATAATTCTTTGAATCGTTGGCGCCGGAAAACTCGAAAATAATGCAGCTATCGATAAATATTTTGTCAGAACTGTTTGAAGGTTCAAACTGATTTGGTAATTTAATGATCGACCCGTTCGCGGCATTTATTTTTATATAGACTCGATTGCCATTTCGATCGAAGGTGAAACCATACATGTTGTTTTTATGAAGGTGTAGCTCACTCCCCTTTGACAAATCGTTGTAGTTTTTGCGGTAAACCTGTTTGGAGCCGTTAAAACATGCCAGGCAGCCATTCCTTTCGCCGCCAAAAAAGAAGAAATTACCCTTATCATCGATTTCGAAGCCATTTATTCCTATATCACCCATCTCCTCAGCTTTATAAAACGGCACACCGTTAACATTGCTCAAAGGTATTAAGGTTTGCTTTTTTGGAAATGATTGCGAGAAACAAGAAAAAGTATTCAAGGCAATAAGTAAGGCTAATATTGAGTTTTTCATTCGAATTGGACAAAGATTCAGGAATATACCTTTTAAGATCCACTAAGTTACCGATTCAAATCGGGTAAATCAAAAATTCCCCCTTCAGGGGGTTAGGGGGCCTAGCCGTGCGATATACATCGTATCCGCCTTATTCCCATACCCCTTTAAAACCGTTTGCTCCTCCAGCTTTAATCCCAATTCTTTCACCATAAAACTGACCAAATCCTCATTCTCTGCTTTAAAAACAGAGCAGGTGATATAAATGAGCGGCTTACCTGGTTTAAGATATTTAACCACATTGCGTGCAATGCTTTGCTGCAGGCGCTGGAAGAACTCGATTTTATGGGTATCAAACTGGCTGATCATCTCCGGGGTGCGGCCCCAGGTGCCCGATCCACTGCAGGGTGCATCAAGGATAATCCCGTCGAATGCGTAATCATGCAGGAGCAGGTCGTTGTTTTCAGTTAGATCCAGTAGTTTCTTTTGATATTTAGTAAGCCCGGCCTGCTGAAAACGTTCGTCTAAATTGGCTAAAATAGATTCGCGGATGTCGGAAACTACCAGTTTTACGGTTGGCTCCTGGTCGTGCAGTAAAAGCGATTTGCCGCCCGAGGCTGCACAGGCATCCCACCAGTAA
Source organism: uncultured Mucilaginibacter sp. (assembly GCF_903913935.1). GTDB lineage: Bacteria > Bacteroidota > Bacteroidia > Sphingobacteriales > Sphingobacteriaceae > Mucilaginibacter. The sequence goes on along the minus strand of NZ_CAIWNH010000126.1, from coordinate 3,786 downwards.
TCCCATTTATTGGGCTTAAAATATTGGGCAGTTTGCTGCGAGGAAAAGTCCTGCACCTCGTACCAATGAGGATTCGTAATAATCGTTTCCAGCCGGGTGCCATTAAAAAGTGCTAAACAGCCATTGCCTTCATCTTTAAAAGCAACTTCGGCAACTGCCAGGGCCGCTTTTACCTGGTTTTCAAAACCTTTATATACCCTGATAAACAAGTCCGGTTGCACAAAAAAGGACTTTAGTAATGCATCTTTATCAATGCCTGCGGAAAGCTGGCCTGTCCAGGGGAAAACGTCATCTAAAACAAAATCCGGGTGTACTGCTTTTACCATCGCCAACTTATCGGCCACGCTAAAATCAATACAGGCGGCCCATTCGGGTTTAAAATGTTGTAAAAACGAATTGAGCTGCGTATTGCATAAAAACTCCGCGATAAAAAGGCGTTCAGCTGCAGGTAAATTGGGTAATGCCCGGCCCAGGCGGAAATAATTATAAACCAAACGACTGGCAACCCGCCGGTCGGTTGAACCCATTTGCTTGTTCTGGCGGTAAAAGCCCGGTAGAAATTTGCTTAGGGGCGTTTCTGCCGGATATTCATCCAAAATACGCTGAAACGTTTTAAGCTGGTTAATTGCCTTCATTCTACCTTTTTCAGCTCAAAGTTAGCATATTTATACACGGAAACATGGGTATTTATCCAACCAAGCCCCGCTTTTTTCTCAAACTTAAAATCATTGTGCAAGCCCGAATATTCAGTTTGCGCTAAATTTTTAAGATTTCCTTCGGATAGTTGGCGCCCCAGGTATAGCCCTTCGTCAAAGCCTTTTATGGCAAAGGCGGTAGCTTCGGTATGGTAAGCTTCACGATAACGGCGCATAAAGGCGATGATGTTTTCGGCTTTGTAATTGATCCGGTCAGACGATGTAATATAAGTATCCAAACGTTGCAGCAGCTCCGCCTTTAAAAAGGAAAAATTGACCCAATTGGGATGCCCGAAAACCGTTACGGGGTACAAATTATGCAATGAATCCAGCGACCGCAGCGTGATTGTTAAAAAATGCTGGTCGGTTGCGGGTATGATAAATACATTTGTACCGTTGGTGCTGAATTGCGGTATTAATGAACTTAACTGCCCGTGGATTACCGTAAGGGTAATGATTTTGATGTGTTTTTTGCCCAGGCTGTCAATTGCTTTTTTTAGGGGGATGAGGTATTCGTTTTCTTCATTAAAGCCCGAACGCAGTACGAATATTTTCTCCGGATTGATATTTTCCTTGATATATTTCGCGGCCGCCCAGGCGTGGTACTCCAGGGGGGGCACCATCGTGATCACCTGCTGGTTTTTGTACGCGGCAGGCGATGCCGGAGATAATGGTGACACCACAGGCTGACGCATACTGGTAAAGTTACCTGTAAAAGCTTTTATATCATCCGGAAACACAGGGCCCACCACCATGTCGCTGGCCCTTATCGCCGGGTTATTGGCGAGGCTGTGCGACTGTGCCTTATCACCCCGCGTATCATAAACCATCAGTTTATAATTATAGCCCTTACCAGTAAGCGAATCGAGCGCTAATTTAAAGCCCTGATAATAGCCGACTGCTATGTCAGCTTCATGCAAACTTGAGCTGCTATAGGAAGCTCCGGGGGCCAAACGGTCAAGGCCAAACGGTAGCAATAAAGCTATCGTTGATGTTTTTGGCGCAACCGGCTTATTTTCTTTTACCGGCTGAGGTTTCTCAGCCGGTCTTTCAGGTTCCTTAGTAACAGGGCGTACCGCTACAGGCTTCAGTTTTGGTGAACATGCAGCCCCTAACAGCGCTATAAATAAAAAGATGAACCACCTATTCCCACTCAATGGTTGCAGGCGGCTTACTACTGATGTCATATACTACCCGGTTAATACCTTTTACATTATTGATGATCTCGTTACTGATCTTCGCCAGCAGATCATACGGCAGGTGGCACCAATCGGCTGTCATCCCATCCAACGATTCCACTGCGCGCAGGCAGATCACGTTTTCGTAAGTGCGTTCATCGCCCATAACCCCTACCGATTGTACCGGTAAAAATATGGACCCTGCCTGCCAAACTTTATCATAAACACCGGCCGACCGCAAATTGTTGATATAAATCGCATCGGCTTCCTGTAAAATAGCCACTTTTTGCGGTGTAACCTCGCCTAAGATCCTGATAGCCAGTCCCGGACCCGGGAAAGGGTGCCTGCCTAAAATATTCGGATCAATGCCTAAAGCTTTGCCTACACGGCGTACTTCGTCTTTAAATAGGGTATTTAACGGCTCAACAACCTTCAATTTCATAAAATCAGGCAGCCCCCCAACATTATGGTGTGATTTAATGGTTGCTGATGGTCCTTTAACCGAAACGGATTCGATCACGTCCGGGTAGATAGTACCCTGCCCCAGCCATTTTACATCCTCAACCCGGTGCGCCTCGTCGTCAAAAACTTCGATGAACACGCGGCCGATGGCTTTGCGCTTTTTCTCCGGATCTGTTAAGCCAGCCAATGCATCATAAAAACGCTGTTTGGCATCAACGCCCTTTATATTCAGGCCCATGTGCTGGTACGAATCTAATACCGATTGGTATTCATCCTTGCGTAAAAGCCCGTTATCAACAAAAATGCAATGCAGGTTTTTGCCGATGGCATGGTGCAGCAATACCGCCGCCACCGATGAATCAACACCGCCCGAAAGGCCCAAGACTACCTTATCATCGCCCAGCTTCTCTTTAAGTGCAGCTATAGACGTTTCAACAAAGGAATCAGGCGTCCAGTCTTGCTTGCATCCGCAGATATCCACCAAAAAGTTAAACAGCAATTGCTTGCCGTCAACACTGTGTGTTACTTCAGGGTGGAACTGTATGCCATAAGTTTGCGTGTTTTTTATATGGAAGGCGGCTACTTTTACAGTATCCGTGCTGGCAATTACTTCAAAATCATCGCCGATGCTGGCAATGGTATCCCCGTGCGACATCCATACTTGTGAGCCGGGTGAGATGAGCTTAAACAACGGGTTATGCTCACTGATGTATTGCAAATTGGCACGGCCATATTCGCGTGTGCTGGAGGGCAATACTTCGCCGCCGTTATTATGCGCGATGTGTTGTGCGCCATAGCAAACGCCTAAAACAGGCAAAGTGCCATGAAATTTTTTAAAATCGAAATTGGGCGCGTCGTCCTGTCTTACAGAATACGGGCTGCCCGAAAGGATGATACCCTTTACACTGCTGTCAACTTCAGGAAAATGATTGAATGGGTGGATCTCGCAGTAAATATTGAGTTCCCTGACACGGCGCGCGATGAGTTGCGTAAACTGCGAGCCAAAGTCAAGAATAAGGATTTTTTCTTGCATGGGCAAAGATAGGTTTTTGATTTGGGAATTCGGAATTTTTGTTGGAAAGTTGGAACGTTGTAATGTTGGAAAGTTAAATTTATTGTCGTTGTAAGAACGAAGCAATCCGCCCGTGCAAATCAACCAACCTTTGTGATACTTTGGAAGGATTTCCGGTGAATAAAAAATCAACCAATAGCTGACGCTAATTTTCCTAATTCCTTTAGCTTAACCGAATCCGCGCTGAGTGAGGGATAAAACTTATCAATCATCAATTTTATAACCGAGAAACTTTCTGCTGATTGAAACGGTGGTTTTGCCAGTTCATCAATAAATTCAGCCATTTGTTTAGCCTTAATGGCCTCACACTGGTCAATTATTAACTGAAACTCATCATCCTTATGCAAAGAAATCATTTCCTCTGTTTTTTTGATGTCGC
>NZ_CAIWNH010000125.1 GCF_903913935.1 uncultured Mucilaginibacter sp. | reverse complement strand
TCCTCAAACTTGATAGTGTGCAATAGCGCGTCTCCTATTTTTTCAACGGTCTCGGTATGGAACCTTCTATTGGAGCCGTTATCCTTCAAACAAATGATCAACCCAAAGTCTTTTATCCTTAATGAAAACGTTAAAGTATTGATCTCATCACGATAATAGAATTCTTCTATATCATTGTCAACTTTAAATAGAAAAATACTATAAGGCTTAAAGCCATCAAAGATTACCGATAAATTTAAGCTTTGCAGCATCAAATGCAGGTTGGTAAACTTATGGATAATGGCCTGCGAAATATTAAACTCTTCGCCCTGCGCGTGCTGCTGTTTAATGCCCGATTGGATCTCGTTAAAGATCACCCCATAAAGCATTTTGCCTGCCCATTGAAATAACTTCAAATCATCCAGCGCGTTTACAGCTTCATAACCGATATCAAATGCCGCTGCAATCTCGGCTTCCAGTGGCTCCAAAAAAACTTCATTTACATCGGCCTTGCAAGGGACCTTCAGATCCTTGTAAGTGATCATGTTTTCGTCAAGCATTTTCAGGGGCTGGTCCTCCAGTTTGTAACGGCTCATCAGCCATTGCGGAAAAACCTGGATCTTTTCCTCTGCAGAAGTTAAAGCCTCCCCTGTTAAAAAACAATTGCGGTTGCTAAAGTTGAAAGTGCTGAACGGGTTATAAATTTGTGCCGGCATGTGGCAAAGATACACATACCGATGACTTGTTATGTCGCGGTAAAATCAAAAAACAGTCTCACCAACTACTTGAAACCAGCTTACCCTTTGGTTAATTAGCTGCTTCAATGGAGTTTTTCTGTCCACCAACACCAAATGCTATCAATATTTTTTCAAGGGGACAAAAATTAGTAAAGGCCGATTGCAATAAATTGGCGCCAACAAAAATGCCGAGCCACATCCAGTTAATATCGACAAAAACAGCTAAAGCAAAGCTTGCTAAAATTAACGTGCCGGCTACGGCGTGGACAATTCTATTTATCATTTTTTTTTGTTTAAATGAACTTTTCGACAGGAAGCATAAACGCCCTTATCGGAAAATCGGGTTGATTTGTTTCGTTATAATTATTAAACAGCTCCAGGCCGCGCTCCGCATTTTCGTCAGCGGTAAAGCTGAAGACCATCAGGCTGTCAAATTTCTCGTCGCCCCTGGCAAACCACTCTTCGGCTATATTAAAAGTTTGGTTGTTTTTAAATCCCACCAGGTCGGTCGCGCTAAATACGTTAATGTTGGCCTGTTTAAATATTTTATAAACATCATTCTTGCATTCCTTCACGCAGGTAACTATTAATAGTTTCATATTTTATCGGTTTATTTTTGTTCAGGATACTTTTTTCTCATCATTTTATAATACAGCAAAGGCACTACCAGCAGGGTTAAGAAAGTGGAGGTGATGGTACCGCCCATTAACGAAATGGCCAGCCCCTGGAAGATCGGGTCGAACAAAATAATTACCGCGCCCAGGGCTACCGCGCCTGCGGTTAATAATATGGGCGTGGTACGCACCGCGCCTGCTTCAATAATGGATTGTTTTAAGGGGATGCCTTCCCGTAAGCGGATATTGATAAAATCAATCAGCAGTACCGAATTACGCACCATTACCCCAGCCAGCGCGATGAAACCTATCATACTGGTAGCCGTAAAATAAGCCCCCAGCATCCAGTGGCCCAATATAATCCCCACCAGCGATAAAGGGATAGCGGCCAGCATAACCAAGGGCACCGTGAAGTTCTGGAACCAGCCCACAATGAGGATATAGATCATCAGGATAACCACTGCGAAGGCGATACCCAGGTCACGGAATACCTCGAAAGTGATCTGCCACTCGCCATCCCATTTCAGGCTGTAATTATCTTCCATTACCGGCTGGTGGGTATATTCTTCTGTTAAAGTAAAGCTCTTGGGAACTTTAACACGCTTCAAATGATCTGACACATCTGATATCGCGTACGAAGGGCTTTCCAAATTGCCGGCCATATCAGCCAGTACATAAACCACTTCTTTTTGATTTTTGCGGTAGATGCTTTTCTGGCGCACCTGTTTGGCAACAGTTACCAGGTCCTTTATTGGCACCGTATTGCCCTGCATATTGGCTATCTTCAAATCAAGGATATCATCCAGGCTTGATTTATCGGCATCGCTCAGTTGCAGTTTAATAGCAGTTTGTGCATACGAAGCAAGTTCCGATAAATTGCCAACCGGCATACCTGACAAAGCGGCGTTTACTGTTGCTGCTACCTGCGCGGTGGCGATGCCATAACGCATCGCTTTATCTTTATTTACTTCGATATGGTACTCGGGCTGGTCGGCTTCAACCATCCAGTCAACATCCACCACATCAGGGGTTTTATTAAACAGATCTTTTACCTGTTTGGCAATTTTTATTTGCTGTTGATAATCCGGGCCGTAAACTTCGGCTACCAGGGTTGACAGCACCGGCGGACCCGGCGGAACTTCCACAATTTTAACATTGGCATTGTATTTTTTGGCGATGGCCTGTATTGGGCCACGCATTTGTTTGGCGATGGCATGGCTTTGCAGGCTGCGGTCTTTTTTATCAACCAGGTTCACCTGTATATCGGCCACATTATCCCCACGGCGCAAGTCGTAGTGCCTTACCAGCCCGTTAAAGCTGATGGGTGCCGAAGTACCGATATAAGATTCATAATTCACCACCAGCGGCTGCCGCGAAACATAGTCGGCGATGTCTTTGGTCACCGCCTGGGTTTTCTCCAGCGTTGTGCCCGCTGGCATATCCACCACCACCTGGAACTCGTTCTTGTTATCAAAAGGCAGCATTTTTACCGCCACGGCCTTGGTATAAAACATGGATAACGAAGCGAACAGAACTACCACGATGCTCAAAATAAAGGTCCAGCGTTTCCAGCGGGTCTCCAGCATAGGCTTAATAAAGGCGCTGTAGATTTTATAAATACCGGTTTGTTCAAGCGAACGTGGTTTGGTTTCTTCGTGGCCGACACCCTTCTTTTCCTTTTCCCGAAGGAAAATATAGCCCAGGTAAGGTGTAAGCGTTAAAGCTACGATCAGCGACAGCATCATGGCGATGGATGCCCCGATAGGCATCGGGCTCATGTAAGGCCCCATCATGCCCGAAACAAAGGCCATTGGCAATACGGCTGCAATAACCGTAAAGGTTGCCAGGATGGTGGGGTTGCCTACCTCGTTAATGGCATAAATAGCGGCCTGCAGCGGAGGCAGCTTCTTCATTTTAAAATGCCGGTGCATGTTTTCGGCAATAATGATGGAATCATCCACTACGATCCCCGTAATAAACACCAGCGCGAACAGGGTGATGCGGTTGAGTGTATAGTGCATAAAATAATACGCAAACAAGGTAAGCGCAAAGGTTACCGGTACCGATAAAAATACCACCAGCCCGCCGCGCCAACCCATAGCCAGCATTACAAATACCGTAACTACCACAATGGCAATAAACAGGTGGAACAGCAATTCAGATACCTTATCGGATGCGGTTTCACCATAGTTGCGGGTAACGCTTAAATGCACATCATTAGGCAGCAGGTCTTTTTTTAGCAGCTCCACTTTTTTAAGGATCTGTTCAGATAGCTGCATGGCATCGGCCCCCTTTTTCTTGGCGACAGACAGCGTTACCGCCGGGTAATTTGACCTGAATACTTTGACATTTGCAGCATCGGCTTTGCCGTAACCAAATAACACGTATTGGTTTGGCGATTCAGCACCCTCTTCCACTTTGGCAATTTGTTTTAAATAAACAGGCTGCTGCTGGTTGGTGCCCACAATCAGGTTGGCCACATCATCCGCAGTTGCTAAAAAGTTGCCGGTCTCTACTGAAAATGCGGTATCCCTTTGCAGCAATTCGCCGCCCTGCAGCTGCATATTGCCACCTTGTATCATTTTGCTTACCGATAAAAAGTCAACATGGTTTTCGGCCATCTTATTCTTATCCAGCAATACCTTTATCTCGGTATTGCGGCCACCGATAATGCTGACATCCGATACATCATTGATCTTTTTAATTTCGCCTGTCAGCTCCTGCCCAATTTGTTTCAGCTGGTAATCGCTGTATTTATCGCTCCATAGGGTAAGGCCCAAAACGGGCACATCATCAATAGCGCGTGTTTTTATCATGGGCAGGGTAACGCCCTGCGGCATTTTATCCATGTTTTTCATTAGCTCGCTGTATAGCTTTACCAATGAACGCTCTACATCTTCGCCTACATAAAACTGTACGATGATCATCGCCTGCCCCTTCATCGAGGTGGAGTAAACATACTCTACCCCTTTTACGTTCGAGATGATCTTCTCCATCGGCGCGGATACTTTCGTTTCCACATCCTTTGGCTCAGCACCCGGATAGCCAATAAAAATATCGGCCATCGGCACTTGTATCTGCGGCTCTTCTTCCCTCGGAATTAAAAATGTGCTGTAGCCGCCTATCAGTAAAAAGGCGATCATCAGCAATATGGTTAATTTCGACTGGATAAAAGCCTTTGCTATATTTCCTGCAAATCCGTTCTTCATCGCTGTTTATTTAATTTTTACGGGTTCGCCATTAAACAATTTGCCATCGGCGCTTACTATAAACTGCTCGTCAGCAGCGAGGCCGCTCAGCACTTCAACCTTATCGCCATAAACTTTACCCAGGCGCACCCATCTTAGCATGGCGGTGTTGTTGTTGCCGATAGTGTATAAACCTGTCAGTTCATCCTTATGCTCAATACTGGCAAGCGGCACCATTACCTGGTCGCTGCCGGCGGTTGTTTGTGCGTTTTGTTTTACCGGGATGCCTACATTGGTATACATACCCGCGTAAAGGCCGGTTTTTTCATCATCGGGGATGGTAACTTTGATGATGTATTGCCCACCGGTGTAGGCTGAACTCTGGTTTACCTGTGCTATGGTGCCCTTAATGGTTTTGTTGATCGCTGAAATGCTGATCAATGCCGTGCCGCCCTGCTTTACCTGCCCGACGGCGCTTTCAGGAACGGAAGCGCTTACCTGGTAGCTGCCTTTGCGCTCAATAGTTAAAATGGGCATCCCGGGGTTGGCCATGCTGCCGGCATCCAATGTTTTTTGGGTAACTATACCATCAAAAGGCGCGGTTAAACTGGTATAACTCAGCATCGCGGTAGCTTCATTACGCATTTGCCTGGCTGATTCAAGGCCCGCTTTTGCGGCGCTAAGTTGCATGGCTATGTTATCCATCTCTTTAGCTGACGCGCTTTGCTGCTGGTATAGCACGGTAAAGCGGTCGTAATCCTTTTGCGCATTTTTATAGGCGGTTTCGGCCTGTGCTATTTGTGCATCAGCCTGGGCCCTTTTGGCCCTGATATCGTCATTGCCGATGGTGCCCAGCAACTGGCCCTTATTGACATGGTCGCCAATTTTTACATCCAGTTTGGTAATGTAGCCCATTACCCGGGTGCTTATCGTGGCCGATTGCGATGCTTCCACCTGCCCGCTTACATTGATGCTTTGCGCCTGGCCGGCCGATGGTACGGCTACGCTTACCCTGATGGCCGAATCGGCATTTACAGCGGTCTCGTTTTTCTGCTTTGATGAACAGGAACTAAGAATGACGATACCAATACCGGTTAACAATTGTACGGCCCTGTTTAAATTTATTGTTTTGCTCATGGTTGAGTAAATTACTTTGTGGTTGATGAGGTTAATAATTGTATGTAAGCGCGGGTAAGGTTCAGGCTGAACTGTGCCTGCGCCAGTGCGAATTTTTGCTGCGATAGTTGTGTTTGCGCCATCAGGATATCGGTGGTGTTTACCAAACCCTGCTGGTAGCGGTTTTGTAAGATCCTTAAGGCTTCCGCTGCATGCTCAATGGCGGCTTTATCCTGCCTTATTTCAAATTGGGCATCTGACTGGTCGCGGTAAGCTTTATTCAGCTCCAGTTGGCCCTGGTCTTTTTGCTGTGCCAGTTGTTCGCTTAGTTTATCGCGCTCCAGCTTTTGGGTGGCGATGGTATTTTTGGTTTTATTGCCCTTAAACACATCCCATGATAGTTGCGCGCCCACAAAGTAAGCGTTGGCGCCAAAACCGGTTAAGCTGTTATCGTTATATTGAAAATTACCGAAGGCGTTCAGTTTGGGCAGGTAACTCATCCTGCTCGATTTAATCATCAGGTCCGATGCTTCAATAGCTTTTTGCATCGCCATAAAATCAGCCCGGCCGGGGGCTATCTTTTGGGCGGTATCCGCATTGCCGGCAATCTCCTGCTGGGCGTCTATTTTATAGGTTACGCCCGCCTTTTGGCCCATCAGTACGCTCAAATTGTCGCTGGCGTTGCGGATGTTGCTTTGGGCTTTTTCCAGGTTGCTTTGCACGGTCGTAACCTGCACCTGCGCATTTAACAGGTCCGATTTCTGGATCAGCCCCTGCTTGTAATGGTTATCCGTAAACCCGTAAACCGATTGCGCCGTATTTGCGGCCTCGTTTAAAACACTAACCGCATCATAAGCCAGCTGCAGTTGCAGGTAAGCCTTTTGCACCTCGAAGATCATATACTCTTTGGTGCGCTGTGTTTTATACTGGTAAACTTCGGTTTGCTTTTGGGCGCCTTTGCGCATATACAGCATATCCATATTCAAAATGGGCTGCTGTACCTCCAGCTTGGCGTTAAAATCGGCAGTGCCGTTGGGATGGTTCAGCAACTGCGGGTTAAAATCATTTGCGGCGATAGAACGCTGCTGCAATTTAAACCCGAAGGCGTTCAACGGGTCATTAGTGCCCATGGCAGTGTAGGATACCCCCACCTGCGGCAAAAACACCGCTTCCGTGGTTTTGTAATTTGATGCGGCGATGTTTTCATCCAGTTTGGCCAGCTGTATGGCATGGTTATTATTTAAGGTAGCCGATATGGCATCGGTTAAGCTTAAGGTTTTAACGCTGTCCTGTGCCGAAACCCTGCCGCCAAACACGCAGGCAATAATGGACCCTGCTATTGCCATCGATATAAAATAAGTTTTGCTGCTCATTAATATTTAATTTGATGCAAAAGTACCGGAGCAAAAAATGGCAAATAGTAACATTTGTTACCGTGGAGGGATTTAAAAGCGCTGGAATCTTTTTAGGAACAAGTTATACCTATTGAAAAAGTAAAACAGACCGATTCAAACCTGCCTTGCTATGCCGGCATTGCGCAAACGCCACCCGGAAATATAATCCAAAAAATTAACCGGTACGGTACATGAACAGACTGTTTGCCCGCAACCCTTGGTTCAACATTTTTTTCCAACAAGTCCTATAAACTTTTAGCTTTGAATTTAACATGAAACTGACTTACCAACCCTTCGAACTCCTGCTGCGGCACACTTTTACCATCGCCAAATTTTCGCGAACATCGACCCCTGTAATGCTGTTAAAAGTAGAACACGGGGGCCAAACGGGCTATGGCGAAGCATCGATGGTACCATACATGGGCGAGAGTTACGAAAGCGCCGACGCATTTTTAAAAAAAGCTGATGCCGCACAGTTTAAATATCCCTTTGATTTTGAGGCGATCATTGCCTACCTGGACAGCATCGCGCCCGGCAACCCGGCCATAAAAGCCGGTATCGATATCGCCCTGCACGATTTGGATGGCAAGCTGCAACAAAAACCCTGCTGGCAAATTTCAGGCAGCGATCCTGCAAAAATGCCATTAACCAGCTTTACCATAGGTATTGATACCCGCGAAGTAATCGTGCGAAAAGTAAAGGAGAACCCGGATTGCAAGATCATTAAAGTAAAACTGGGCCGCGACAGTGACAAAGAACTCATCAGAACCATCCGCTCGGTAACCGACTTGCCGCTATTTGTAGACGCCAACCAGGGCTGGACCGATTTAGAACAAAGCCTGGATATGTGCCACTGGCTGCATGAACAGGGTGTTTTACTGATAGAGCAACCCATGTTAAAAACCGACCCCGATAGTAATGCATGGCTCACCGAGCGCAGCCCTATCCCGCTTATCGGCGATGAATCTGTACAGCGTTTGCCGGATGTGGAAAAGGCCAAAGATATTTACCATGGCATTAATATAAAGCTAATGAAATCTGCAGGAATGTATGAGGCGCACCAAATGATCTTAAAAGCAAGAGAACTGGATTTAAAAGTGATGATCGGCTGCATGAGTGAAACCAGCTGTGCTACCCTCGCCGCAGCCGCCCTGGCCCCGCAATGCGATTGGGCCGATTTGGACGGGCCGTTTTTAACGAGCAATAACCCCTATCAATTGCCGGAGTTTGTTGAGGGGAAATGGGTGTTAAATAATGAACCGGGTTTGGGGTTAAAAAATAATTAACACGAATTGAGTTGACACGAATTTCACGAATGGGAACGAATTCTCACGGATGGGAACGAATTCTCACGAATGAAAAATAGTATTTCGGGGCAATACCCGCATTAACACTAATCACTCAAATCACGGCTATTTCAACTTCAACAAAGCTTCTTTGATCCTCGGCGCCAATTGTTCAATTTCACTTAATGTACTTGCTCCTACTGATGCCCTGAACCAGTTGACATCCTCACCTGTACCAAATGCCGAGAAGGGAACAAAGGCCACCTTCGCTTCCTTGATAAGATAAAAGTTGATATCGGTAGCCGTTTTCAGCAGTTTACCGTCAGGGGTAGTTTTTCCGGTATAGTCTATTTTTAGGGTAAGGTAAATCGCGCCCATGGGCTCAATGGCATCCACATTAAATCCTTCAGCTTTTAGTTTTTGAAAGCCTTCGTAAAGCGCGGTTAAGCTTTTTTGTATGTTAATTTTTAAAGCGGATAGATAGGTGTTTACCGCGTTATCGTCTTTTAAAAAGTTAGCCATGGCAACCTGCTCTGCTTTTGGCGCCCAGGCGCCCATGTGGCCAACGATGGATTTCATGTGGTTAACCACATGCGCCGGACCGAAGCCCCAGCCTACACGAACACCTGTTGAAGCAAAGCATTTCGAGGCACCGTCAACAAAGATGGTTACGTCCTTCAGTTCAGGGCGCAGGCTTACCGGGTCATAATGGCGGTGCTGGCCAAAGGTAAGTTGCGAGTAAATCTGATCATATAAAATATACAGCGGTTTCTCGCCGGGTTGGCGCGTTTTGTTTTCGGCAATTACCAGGTCGCAAATTTCCTCCAGGTCCTTTTTGCTGAACATGGTACCCGTCGGGTTAAGCGGCGAACACAGTGCCAGCATCGTAGCACCTTTAATAAACGGGCGGAGTTCCTCTGCCGTAGGCATAAAGTTATTTCCAGGCGTGGTTTGAATGATGACCGCTTTGGCGCGTGTAAGGTCGCAATAATGGTTATTGTTCCATGATGGCGCCGGGAAAACCACTTTATCGCCGGGATCAACAATTGCCATAAATATCGAATAGATCAATGGCCTTGATCCTCCGGTGATCAGGATCTGGTTTGGGGCGTAATCAAAATTAAACCTGCTTTTCAAAAATGCTGATACACTTTCGCGCAGGTTGAGCATACCATCTGCAGGCGGATAGTTGGTCTGGTTATGATCATACGCATCAACAATACCCAGCTTCAGGCCTTCCGGAATGGGGTAAATATTGGAGTCGAAATCGCCAATCGTTAAATTAGCTATGTTTTGGCCCTGGCGCTTTAATTCGTTTATCTCTCCTGCAATTTTTATTATTTCGGACCCATGCAGATTTTGGGCCAATACAGATACGCTCATTTCTAGGTGTGCAAATAGTGGATGTGCAAATGTACTTTTTTGAGGTGAAAGGAGAAAGGTAAAAGGAGAAAGCTTTTAACAAGGTAATGGCAGAAAAATAATATCCAATATTTATTACAAACCTTTAACCTTTCGCCTTTAACCCTTTACCTATCTCACCCTCTTGTTTCTTTGGCGTTAAGTGCCTAATTTTGCACCTCGATTATATATTTTACCCATATGGCTAAGGCATCCGAATTAAAAAATGGCAACTTTATCCGGTTTAACGGCGAGTTGTTACAGGTTGAAGAATTTTTACACCGCACTCCCGGTAATTTACGCGCATTTTACCAGGCGCGCATGCGTAACGTTAAAAGCGGCAAACTGGTTGAATACCGTTTCCGTACGGATGAAGAAGTAACGATCGCCCGGGTTGAAACCAGCGACTACCAATACTTATATGACGACGGCTCCTCGCTGGTAGTAATGGACAATGCTACCTATGATCAGCACAATATCCCAAAAGCATTATTTGGCCCGGCTGTAAAGTTCCTGAAAGAAGGGATGAACGTGATAGTGGCCTTTGAAAGCGATGAACCCATTATGGGCCAGGTGCCCGGATCGGCTGAACTGGAAGTAACGTACACCGAACCTGCTGTTAAAGGCGACACCAGCAGTGGTGCAATGAAAAATGCCACCCTTGAAACAGGTGCTGAAATAAAAGTGCCCTTATTTATCAATATCGGCGACAGGATCAAGGTTGATACCGGCACCAGCGCCTATGTTGAGCGGGCGAAAGGATAAGATCAACGCTCTAAAAACAAAAACCCGGTCAGTTTAAAAGCTCACCGGGTTTTTGTTTGTTATGCCTTATGATGCAAATGGTGCTTTACGGAAATTTATAAAGCATACCCAGCGCCAGCCCTTCTGTTCCCTGTATTGCAGTCGAGGTGTTTTTATCGTAAAGGATAGTGGTATTTACGGTCATGGCTATCAGGCGCGTAACTTTTGCGGTTAACGTTGCATCAAGCCTATGGCTGGTATAGGCCAGTGGCTGGATGTATGGAATAAAAACAGCGTACCTGGCATTGATATGGACGTTTTTTGAAAGGTCCTTATCCAGCTGCGCTACTACCTGTACGGCCAATTCATTATAAACGGTATGGTCAATTGGCACACCGTAATTACCCGCCTGGTTATGATAAATGGTGGTATCCAGCACAAAAGTTTGCCTTGCTGTACCGGTACCCAGCCTTAGGTCGAAATATTTAACCGGCTTATATTCAAACCCCAATGATTCTGTAAGGTAACCCGGCGACATAAAATCTGATATCAGGTATGGATTTTGCGCATTTGAACCATCGGGATTGGTGTAGTTGTACCCTGCGGAAAATTGTGATTCAAAGGTTAGCGATCCAAAAAAGAACCATTTTTTTGATAATTGGGTTGCAACCTTATTATCGAAAAATATGCGGTCATTTGTTTTCCGCGAGCCCTGTCCTTTGTTTTTGGAAACACCGTAAACTAAATTTGTTTCGGATGCAAAGTCAAATGGCTTTTTATTATATTCCGTTTTAAAATCTAAATTCGACCCTAGTGCAATGGCACTTATACCACCCGCGCTGTAATTATTGGTGAACGATGACTGGCTGAAATTAAGCCCGAAGATCAAGGATTTATGCCAATAGTTTATTTTATAATCAAGCAAATTCACTGGCATCTGGCTGGGCTGTATCTTAATCGGCCTTAATATATTGGGCAGCGCGTTATGGCCCGGGTCAACACGGTATTTATTGAGTTGATTGGTATCTGATTTAAGGGAGTCGGTATTTTGGGCTTTTGCAGAGATAATAACGCCAAATAACAACAAAAAGAAAACCCCGGAAACGGTTTTTAGCATAGCGGGTATTTAAAATTTAAGCTGAAAGCAACACACATATTCAGTTACTTTAACACTTCAGCCGCAAATTTATTATATATCTATTAAAAATATTGCTTTTAGTTTGTAAAAATACCATACGATTTCGGTAAGCCAGGCATTCCTGAATTAAGTTTTTTTTATACTTTTAGCCTCCTGTTGCCAATTATATGATTAAAAAATTACCGTTCCTGTTATTGTTTATTTCGTCATACGCTTTTGCACAGGATGCGGATTTTTTTAAACCTGATTCTATCCGGAAAACCGTCAAAGCGGTAAAAATATCAACCAATATAAAAGTTGACGGATGGTTGGATGAACCTGAATGGCTTTTAGCACCCGCGTCTCCTGATTTTATACAAATAGAGCCATACCAGGGCAAAGCGCCCAATTTTGCCACCATGGTTAAGGTTTTATATAACCAGAGATACCTTTATTTTGGCATTACCTGTAAAGATCCGCTGGGCAAAAAAGCAATTATGGCGTCGGATTTTGTACGGGATTTTGACTATACCCGGCACGACCTGGTAAACCTGTCAATCGATGCTTTTAATGATAAAAGGAACGCTATGGTTTTCGCCACCAATGCTTACGGCGTACAGCGCGACCTGCTTTCTTTCGACGATCTTTATTACGATATCGATTGGAACGGGCTTTGGGCCGTCCGTACCAACCGCACCTATTCGGGATGGACAGCCGAAATCGCGATTCCCTGGAAAACATTGCGGTACCCTAAAAGTGCAGATACCACACAAAGCTGGGGTTTTAATGTTTACCGTAACAGGCGTTACACCAACGAGGTTACCGCCTTGTCGCCCTTCCCTCGCGTGTTCTCCGCCACCCATATGGACTACGCCGGTGTATTAACCAATTTACAACCGCCGCCACCAGCCACCAATATACAGGTTGACCCGTATTTTTTAACCTCTTACGATCATTATACCAATTTTGGCAGCACGCAACCGGTACATGCCTCGAGTATTAAAGTGGGGGGTGATTTAAAATGGGCCATCAATTCAAACTCAGTGCTCGACCTTACCGCACATACTGATTTTGCCCAGGCCGATGCCGACATACAGGTCAATAACATTACGCGTTTTTCGGTTTTCTTCCCCGAAAAACGACAGTTTTTCCTTGAAAACGCGTCGTTATTTGGCATGCAGGTTAACATGGCGCTTGACGGATCGGGCGGCAGCATGAATTATCAACCATTTTTTAGCCGGAGCATTGGTTTGGATACAGCCGGCAACCCGATCCCTATTGTAGCTGGCGGGCGCTTTGTTTACCGCTCATCCAAATTGAATTATGGCGCCATCGCCATCAGGCAGCAGGGAGCGAATGATATGCCCGGCACAAATTTTTTCGTTAGCCGCGTATCCGAAAACTTTGGCAGCCAGGACCGCATCGGCGCCATGGTCAGCATTAAAAATCAGCCATCAGGGTCAAATATCGAAACAACCGTTGATGGTTTTTTCCGCCTGGGCGAATCAAACTCAATAAACACTCTGCTCACCCAGTCAACCACCACCAATACCGGGCAAAAAGGCTTTGGAGGCATCATGCAGTATTATAACTCCAACAATCATTATAAAATTTGGTGGACGGAATCGGTGGTCACCAAAAACTTTGACCCGCAAATGGGCTTTGTATCCCGCAAAGATGTCATCGGTACCACGCCGGGCATGAACTATTATTATCGCGGAAGGTTACTGCCTTTTAAAAGCATACTGCTTGCGCTGGAGCCCGGGTTCCTGCCTGAGTTATATTATACTGCCTCTACCGGCAAATTTGCTGAAATGGACCTGTCGTTTTTTCCTGTATGGCTAAACTTTAAGAGCGGCGCATTTTTGGGCTGGGGAATAACACCCGTCAGGCAACATTTAACAGATGTTTTTCAACCATTAGGGGTAAGCATAGCCCCAGGGGATTACAGCTACCAGATGCAGTCAATTTATGCGAGCACCGACCCCTCAAAAATACTAAACCTTAATTTTATTTATCAAACCGGATCGTATTTTAATGGGCATTTAAATTCAGGCGATTGGAAATTGCAGTTTGCGCCCGTTCCCTACGTTTCTTTTTTGGGCGAATACAGCCGCAACCATTTTGAGGGAGTGGGCGAAAATAAGACAACCACCAATGTAAACCTTTATGTTTTGCGCGCCCGCTTTGCGCTAAACCCGCGCGTACAGCTTACCGGTATTTACCAGCGAAATTCGTTAAACAGCGCCGATAATTATAACATCCGACTTTCGTGGGAGTTTCTGCCGTTATCCTATGTTTACCTCATTTATAACCGGGGCGTAACCAATATGATTAACAACATGGTTATCCAAACCCAAACCGAGGATCATATTATAGCCAAGATCAGCTACCTGCAGCAGTTTTAATTTTGAATGATCCGGGAGTACTGAAAAGACAGCCTGTGTGCTTTCTGTGAAAACTCCGCGCCCTCCGTGGTAAAACTTTAACCGCAAAGTGCACAGAGGAGGCACAAAGATCACGGAGAAAGACTTTAAAGCTTCCCTTTGGCTGCTATAATTTGCTCAACAGTCCGTTTTTCCTGAACACCGGTTTCCATATTTTTCAGGGTGAGCAGGCCGCTTTCAATTTCTTCGCTGCCGATAATAATTACATAGGGGATGTTTTTACCGTTGGCATAATCAAGTTGTTTTTTAAGCTTGGCCCCCGCAGGGTAAAGTTCCGCGCTAACGCCCTGTTTCCGCAATTCCTGTATGATCGGAAAACCGAACTTCTCGCCCTCCTGATCAAAGCAACAGATCAGCAATTGGGTGGTTTGCGAGGTTTCGGCCGGGAAAAGGTTCAACTCTTCCATCACATCATAGATCCTGTCCGCGCCAAAAGAAATACCGACACCTGTAAGGCCCTTCAGGCCGAACATGCCGGTAAGATCGTCATACCTGCCGCCGCCGCCGATGCTGCCCATGGCAACTTCGTTGGTTTTTACTTCGAATATGGCACCGGTGTAATAATTTAAGCCGCGGGCAAGGGTAATATCCAGTTCTAAGTTGGCAGTTGTTAGTTGGCAGCTGGCTATATAACTTAATACGGTTTCAATTTCGTCGCAACCTTTTAAACCAGTATCTGAATTGATGAGGGCCAGGCGCAAGCTTTCCAGTTTTTGTTCGTTATTGCCTTCAAGCAAAATAACGGGCTTTATTTTTTCGATATCATCTGCCGAAAAGCCTCTTTCCATTAGCTGTTTAGTCACCCCATCCAGACCGATCTTATCCAGTTTATCAATAGCTACGGTCAGATCGACGATGTTATCGGCCTTATCGATAATCTCTGCTATGCCAGAAAGGATCTTGCGGTTATTAATTTTTATGGTGAAATCTTTTAATCCTAATGCGCTTAAAGCCTCGTCATAAATTAATACAAACTCGGCTTCGTTCAATAGGGAATCAGAACCTACAACATCCGCGTCGCACTGGTAAAACTCCCGGTATCGGCCCTTTTGCGGCCTGTCGGCACGCCAAACCGGCTGCACCTGGAAACGTTTAAAAGGGAAGGTTATTTCGTTTTGGTGCTGTACCACATAGCGGGCAAAGGGAACGGTGAGATCATAACGGAGAGCTTTTTCGGAAATAAAAGATGATAAACTTATCGAATTTAAGCCAATTTCAATTGGCGTAAATTTAGACTTAAGGTGCCTTTGATCGATACCAAAAAGTGCTTGATCAGCCGTTAACTTTCCACTTAGCCATTCTTCCCTTATCTTTTGATACTTATTAGCTAATCCTATAAAAAAATATGATTCATTTTCTCCGCCAGGCACATTTGCAGCCGCATGGGCTCTGCTTATCGCTTGATTTATGACTGTCTCAATCGTATCAAATTCTTGTTTAATTTTAGAAAGATAGTCACCAGACTCCAATACCTTAAATATCAGCTTATCACCCTCGTCGCCATATTTACCGGTTAAGGTCGACAGGTTTTCCATTGTCGGCGTCTCGATCTGCTGATAGCCGTATTTTCGGAAAACACTTTTAATGGTATCAAAAATATAATTGCGCCTTACCATTTCGGTAGGCGAAAAATCGCGGGTGCCTTTAGGTACAGATGGTTTGATGGATGCCATGGGCGCAAAGGTAACACGAATTAAGGATTTTTTGGACGAACAAGTTGAATTGCGTTCAATTCAACTTCTCGTTGCTAATCTATTTGCTTGCTTAGCGTGCACAACCCGCGGAATTTTTGGCTAAAGCCCTGCTTTATTACCTCTTTATCCGTCGGTTAAAACCGATGGCAATAAATTACACACCATATTTATATTCATTGCCGTCCCTTTTAACGCTGCCACATACCCAAATCGTTAAATACAGCCGTTAGGACAATCTGCCCCGGAGGGGCTACCCATTTGTAGAAATAAAAACGCAATGGCTTTGTGCCGCATAACGGCTACCCTTATACAGTAACACCCCGCTGACTTGTCTGCGGGGGGCAGCACCTAACGGAGCTGTCACTTTTATTATTTGACATTTCTACAAAGAGGTAGCACCTACGGCGCATAATACCTTATGAGCACACGGCAGCCTAAAATGAGACAGATACGCAAACAGAAAACCAAGGCTTTAGCCAAAATTTGTGAATTAGCAATAGTTGGATTTACCCCCTCGCATAAAATCGCAATAAAAACCCTTTAGTCCTAAAATCCTACACATCTTAGTTCAGACACGCACCAAAAAATTCTCTTTCACCTGCCCTGGTTTAAAAAACACAAGGCCGATCCAAAAAAGATCAACGGTAACGGTAACCTGCGGATGCGCTTTTATTTCGTTCCAGGCTTCTTTCATCCCCTGGCTCCAGTAAATATCATCAAAAATAAGCAGGGTATTTTCATGCACTTTGGGCAGGCACCATTCAAAATATTTTAGGGTAGCATCCTTTTGGTGATTCCCATCAACAAAAACAAAGTCCAGTTTCTCCAGCTTATTAATTACTCCCGGCAAGGTATTGTCAAAATTCCCGGTAATCAATTCGATGTCCCCGAGCCCGGCTTTTGAAAATGTTTCCCTGGCGATGGTAGCCGTTTCAGGGCACCCTTCCAAAGTTAACACCTTTGCAGCCGGTGCGGCATTTTGCAGGTATAGCGATGTGGTGCCTAAACAGGTGCCTAATTCAATGATGCTGCCTGGTTGCAAATCAGCCGCCAAACGATAAAGCAACTGCGCCAGTTTGGGTGGTTTTAATGCATTTTTTGCGATGTCGGCTATCCTTTTTTGACGGTTATTGTTAACCAGCGACCCAGCACCGAGGTCAGTTATAGTGATGATCCTTTCGTCATTTAAAAGTTGATTTCGCAGGCTTTCAACTTCGGTGTATACTTTTTTGGGTGAAAAATCGTAAATTACCTTATCAATCAATCGGTAAACAAAGGGCGAATGTACGCCATGCCTGGTTTTTGCTTTAAACCGGTGCAGCAGGTATTCTTTAGCGAACCTTAAATTTAACATGGTTGTAAAAGTATAAAAGGTTTAGTATTTTAGCAGTACAGCGCATGATAAATCCAACAGAAGTAAAATCACTGATACGTTTACTGGATGATCCGGACGGGGAGATTTTTGAACATGTGCATGAAAAATTGCTCTCGTTTGGCCCTGAAGTAATCGACTACCTGGAATCAGCATGGGAAGAAGCGTTTGACGCCATTCAGCAGGAGCGTATTGCCAACCTTGTACACGAAATTCAATTTAGTATTGTAAAAAACGACCTGCGCCTTTGGTTCCATGGGGGGGCCTTTGATCTTTTGCAGGGCATCCTGATCATTAACCGCTACCAATACCCTGATCTGGACGAACAAAAAGTAATTAACCAGGTGGAAGCCATCAAACGCGACATCTGGATACACATGATGAATGAAGCCAGCCCGGCCGAACAGGTTAAGCTCATCAATCACGTTTTTTATACTATTTACGGCTTTAGTGGCAATACGGCTAATCACCAGGACCCGCAGAACAGCTATATCAGCCAGGTACTTGAAAGTAAAAAAGGCAACCAGATCTCGCTGGCGATTATTTATGCTATCATTGCCCAAAAATTAGACATCCCGGTTTATGGCGTTAACCTGCCGCAGCATTTTATCCTGGCTTATATGGACGAAACCCTGCAAAGCGAATTTGAAGGCGGCATCTTGTTTTATATCAATGCATTTAATAAGGGCTTTATTTTTGGCCGCAGGGATGTGGATATGTTTTTAAAACAGCTGAATTTAAAATTCGATAAGCAATTTTATGAGCCATGCTCCAATACTGATATTATCAAACGCGTATTGCGCAACCTCATCAGCGCTTACGAGCAATCAGGCTCAACTGAAAAAGTTGCAGAATTGAATGAATTGTTACGAATTGTGGAGTAGGGCTCGCGGCCCCCTAAAGGGGCGTTAAAGTCGGGCATCCGGATATTGTCTTATTATCCCTGTTTTACCGCCAGTAAAAGTGGCTGGCAATAATTGCTGCGGCTACAATACTCAAACACGAGGCGATCATCTTACCGATTGCAAACTTGCTTTTATAGTTAATATAAATGAAGTTGTTGATCTCGGTAACAAAGCTAAATGCCGCAAAACAAATCAATCCTAATTTAATATGCGACCATAAATTACGCGCAATTACGTATTTGGATCCGATCTTCATATAAAACAGCGTAAATAGCGCACCAAATAAAACAGCCAGGAAAATGCTATATAAATAACTTCCGCTACTTTCCTTCTTCCACGTGTCCGGCGTCAGCGCCTGCGATTTATGGAATAAAAATCCGATAATTAACCATTCTATTAAAATATTTGCCAATCCAATGCTGGCGGCCGAAAGGGTAAAGTGAACAGCGGTCATTGTGTTATAAAGTTTAAATAAAGATACTTTTTATTTAAATATCTCATTTACATTGATTTATCATCCGGTGTTGTTTTCCTGACGTTTTCGCGTTTAAATTTTTGGAAAACAATCTTTCAAAATTGTCGTTTATTTTAAAAACGTAAAAGTATGAATTTATTGAAATATATCCTTGCTGGCGCCGCAGTCGGTTTCGGCGTTAACTATATCACCAAAAAAGGTTCAAACGGGCGATCAATTATTGAAGACCTTGCCGACAACCTACCCAATTGGTTTGATGAGGGCAAAAAAGTTGCTGTAGAAACGATTAATGCGATGAATAATTCGGTAAAGTCAAAAACCGGCCTCTAAACAGGCTTAGCAAAGTCAATGCAAAAACAATGCATCCCATTTTTAAAGGTGTATTTTATTTCGCAGTGATACAACGCGCAGATGTTTCTCATTATTGCTAATCCAAGCCCGGTGCCGTCAGAGGTACGCCCTTTATAAAAACGTTCAAAAATAACATCCTGCTGCAATGGGTTGGGGTCGCCTGTATTTTGAAACTGTAGCCGGCTGCCTGAGAGTTCAATTTTTATTGTGCCTGAATTTCTATTGTGCCTGATGGCATTACTGAAAAGATTGTTAATCAGCACATCTATTAAATACCGGCTGCCGTTCATTTCAAGGCCAGCCAGTTCCATGTCGAGTTGAATGTCTTTATTAACGATCATCTCCTGAAACTGCTGGCCTTTCTCAAGTACAACCTTTTTAATATTTAACTTTTCGGTGTCCTGCAATAAATTGTTGTCGATTTTTACCAGCAACAAAAGCGATTGATTTAAACGGGAGAGACGGCTGGCGGCTGAATAAATATCAGTTATTTGGGCAAACTGATCGGGCTGCAATGTTTCATCCTGTATCAGCATATCCAGCTTTGAGGTTATAACCGCCAATGGTGTCATCATTTCGTGCGAAGCGTTTTCAGTAAAAGCCTTTAATCCCTGGTATTCGGTAGTAACCCTTGCCGACATTTTTGCCACGGCGTCGCCCAGGTCTTTAAACTCATCCACGTTAGTTTCAACAGCAGCCACTTTGTTGGTATCGGCAACATTAAACCATTTCACCTGGTCTAAAATACGGTAAAAAGGCCGCCATAAGCCATTTAAAACATACCGGTTGGTAATGATGAGGATGCCCAGCAAAACCGCTGTTAGTGCAAGGGTGATCGCCGAGATGATCTGGATAAGATATTCGGCATCCTCACTTGATTCAATAATAGTAACCACATAGTTTTCGCCATCCGCATTAATCAGCGCCGATACCGCACGACCTGCTTCTACTTTCTTCTCCTTGGTATTTGCATAAGGCGTATCAAAAAATCTGGTACTGTAATGGGTCAGCCTTGTTTTTGCAAATGAGGTTTGGTCTTCATCAAATTCAACCGGCTTAGGCAACCTGTGGTTCAGGTTTACATAATTAACTACTTCTGCGATTTCCTCACTCAGGTTATCATCAAGCTGCTGCCTGGCGATATGGTTGATAATAAGGTAATAAACCAATCCGGAGATGAGCAACACCGAAACACTGATAATAACACTTGCTTTGTTGTAATGGGAAGCTAATTTCATCTATTAAACAAATTTGTAACCAATACCATAAATAGTTGCAAAAAAATCCTTCCCGCTTAGTTCCATTAGTTTTTTTCTGAGGTTTTTTATATGGGTGTAAATAAAATCAAAGCTATCCAGCATATCCATTTCATCACCCCAAAGATGTTCGGCAATGGCATTTTTCGAGATCACCTTTCCCTTGTTGGCTATAAAATAAAGCAGCATATCATACTCTTTCTTAGTCAGCACCATCACCTTGTCATTTACCGTGACATTCCTGCCCGGCAAATCGATATTGATCTCGTTATATGTTAAAATACTATTGCTGCCGAAGGTTTTACGGCGAACGATGGCCATTAGCCTTGCTTTTAACTCGGCCAGGTGAAAAGGTTTGGTAATATAATCATCGGCACCGATGTTGAGGCCCTTTATTTTATCATCCAGCGAGTTTCTGGCCGAGATAATCAATACACATTCATTTTTACCGGATGAGCGCAGGTATTCCAGAACAGCAAATCCATCCCCGTCAGGTAAACCTATATCCAAAAGGATACAATCGTATTC
>NZ_CAIWNH010000124.1 GCF_903913935.1 uncultured Mucilaginibacter sp. | reverse complement strand
CAATAGTACCGATAACCAAATAATATACACATATGGTAATCAAATATGGCAGGATTCCCACCTTTCATACGACCCGAACAGCCAAATATTTATTGCACCCGGTATAAAAACGAATTTAAACAATTCGACATTTTATTTTGGTGATATTACGAACTTTAATAATATAACCACTATAAAAATTGATGATGAACCGCAATCGGTGACAATTTCTACGCTAGCTAGCAAGGGGATTGTGATTGATAATTTAAATCAACTTTCAAGTATTATACACTTTCGGCCACAAGACAAAGACTACACAGGTATAGCAGATATTACCGACGTTCCGCAAACGTTTACGGCCACGCTGGTATCAGGAACGGTAACGGTTTCAGACCCATTAGTTGCCTCGGGGTCAATCATTACAGGGATAACCACACAAACCCGTAACGGTGGCACAATGTCGGCCAATTACACCTATGTAATAACTGCTGGTGTGGGGTATGTCATTACCGGGAGCAACGCATTGGGTGTGCCGAATTCAGCAGACCTTTCAACTATAACTTATAACCTGAAATATTAAATGGAAACAAAACTTTGGGTACTTGCCGGAGTTACAGGCATTCTTGTTTTGGTTGTCGGGTACTTGCTCAATGCGGGTATTCAAAGTGTGATAAAGCGGCTAGACGAGGTAGTAAATCAACTTCAAAAGATCAACGTCACCAACGCCATTTTGGCTAACGAAATGGATGGAATGAAAAAAAACTATGACGAAGTAGTTAAAAAGGTCGAATGGCACCACGAAGAAATCATAAGCATTAAGCAACATTTAAACATTCACAAGTCATGATAAATATCTCACTTAAAAACTTCAAAGACACTGTTCCGGCAATAGTCGGGCAGGTATTGGGTAGCAGTGCCGCTATATTGACCGCTTTAGCCGCTATTAGCCAGTTGTACCCGACCATTGTCACAGAGCATCTAATTGCCGAGTGCGGCAAGCTGTTGGCACTGTTAACGATTATAGCCCCTTTTATTGGGGTTAAGAAACCCGAGACCGTTGACCCACCAATTAAAAAAGTTGCTGACTTTCTAAATGCACTAGACGAACACCCCGCAGATCAGCCCATCGACTTAATGAGTCAAGCGACCGAAGAATTAAAAAAAAACTCGAATCAGAACTAAGTACTTCGGGTTTGGCAGAAAATGACCCCGATGAATATGTACCCAAAGAATTACCCAACGACTCAGATATTTTATCACACATTAATAAAAACGAAACAGACATGTTCAAAAAAATCCGCGTAGTACTTGCGCAAGCAGAAAAAGAAATCGGCACAGCCGTAACGCCAGCCGAAAAGGCTGCAATTTTAGAAGACGCAAAGGCGGTCATTAACACCCTCTTTGTAGGGGAGCCTGTAATCGAAGCATTGGCCGACATGGTTATCAACCATCTCGAAAAGCAAGTGGCCGCGTAATGCAGCCTTACACTATTCCACTAATAGCAGCCCTGATTATGTCGGGGCTGTTGTTGGTTTTATTTTACAACTCAAAATCAGAGTAATGGCAGACGTAAAATTATTAACCCCTAAAATACTTCAATTCGAAGGGGGGTATGTTAACGACCCTACCGACCGTGGGGGGGCTACCAATATGGGTATTACCCTCAAATCGTGGCAAGCGATCGGGTATGACAAGAACGGGGACGGTGTGATTGATGAATCCGATATTAAACTATTGAGCCATGATGATTTTACAATCGTACTGAAAAAGTACTTTTGGGACAAATGGCACGCAGACGATATTAACAGCCAAGGGATTGCCGAAATCCTTGTTGATTGGGTTTGGGGTTCATGGGAAGCAGGTTTCAAAAGACCTCAAAAGATATTGGGGGTTGTGCCGGACGGTTTGATAGGCTCACATACCATAGCGGCAATCAACAACCACCCCGACCCGCAATGTCTGTTTAACGCTATACAGCAAGATAGATTGAAATTTATTGATGAAATTATTGCCGATCATCCCGAACAAATCCGCTTTGAAAAGGGTTGGAAAAATCGGATATTGGCATATCAGTATTGCTAAGATTTTCATTTTTTAGGGTTTACGGCTGGTTTGGTCTCACTCCGGCTTATTTCCCCAAAATTAAGGTAAGTAATTATCCTTAAACGGTCAAGCATTTTATTCACTTAGGAATATTTTTTAGACTTTTTGCAAAACACTTATCTTTGTCGGGCTTAAACGTCAATCGACAACCTAATTTTATGTAACGGGAAACTGAGTAAACGACATTAAAAAAGCCCCAACACGGGGCTTTTGTTATTCTTGGGTCTCTCCGACATTTATGTCGGTAACATGGTTATTTCATCTTTGCTTTAACCACCTTATAATAGGTGAAATTGTGCGTTTCTCCTATTTCGGTTCCATCAGACTTAATTAAACCCAGCCTTAGAAGCGATTGAGGGGTCATGTATGAAATTCTTACCCCGTCCAGTTTCCAAACCGTGGGTGAATGACTCCATCCAGGTTGATCGTGGTTTAGCCTTGTAGCAATCAGTACCGCTCCCGAATTTACGAAGTCGTAAAGGGCTTGTTGTTTTGGGGTTATCGTCTTTCTCATATTCCCGTTTTTAAAGTTTTATCAATAGCTTTTCCGCACTCTATGAACCCATCACAGTCGTAGGATTTCGAGCGGAGGAAGTCGATAACATCCCTCATTTCATAACCGCCAAATGTATTCATTTGAAAAATAAATACCAGTCATCCGCATAGGTAATTTAATTGCGGAATCCCTTAAAACAAATTCGCAGCCAAAGTACTTGGCGCAATCTTCGATGGTCAAAATTTGTTTTTCCATTTTACGTTTTTTTTATTGGTTAATAATAGTTTCAATATAGATTTCTACT
>NZ_CAIWNH010000123.1 GCF_903913935.1 uncultured Mucilaginibacter sp. | reverse complement strand
CTGAGAAAGTTGATAAATCTGAGAGATGTCTGATAGGATTTAGGTCAATAGTACACAAAAATAAGTACTTCTGGAAAACAAGAAAGGCCCTTATCGTTAAATAAGAGCCTTTTTGCAGTCGGGGTGGCAGGATTCGAACCTGCGGCCTCCACATCCCAAATGTGGCGCGATACCGGGCTACGCTACACCCCGTCGGGGCTGCAAAAGTAAGATTTTAATCTTTCTCCGCAAATCTTTTTTAAATAAAGTTTCTATCAGGGGGTATCTTAACCGGAAATGTGAATAAACAGCCTAATGTTAAAAAAAGCAGCGCGTTTTTTTAACATGATAAAGGTTAGGGGAATTTAGAAAGTTTTATAAATGTGTTGTTATACTCCAGTTAATTATCATCATTGCCACAGCGACAGTAATAACTAAACCGAGGAAAACAAGTATCCAATATAAAAATGTTCTCATTAGCATACAGGAAATTTATCAAATTGTATCAAAGTTAATAAAATATTAACGGATAATGTTGACAACAGTCACTTTAATGAATAATATTAAGACACTTTTATTGTAAAGCTATCACAAGTTAAAATATTTACCAATAATATTTATTAAATACTGCCCTATAAATTAAGTGTATAGTTACTTGTTTTTATTTCTCATCAACATCCCGCTGTCCGATTTTAGATTTGTAACATTTCAGATATGTTCATATCATCAAAAAATTAACCCATTGTAAAAACTATTTTACCAGATTTTGTAATCGTAAATGATAACTTTGGTTTCGTGAAACAAGTTGATTGGTTGATTAGGTTAGAATAGGTTGAATCAGTTAAAATATCCTTCTATTCTTAAACATTGACCACTCACTTAATCAACCACTCAACTTAATCAACTAACCAATTGAAAGTTCTTGATAGCGTACACGCCGGTGATTTTAAAAATTACGATACTGCTTTGATCAGGGAGCGGTTTTTGATTGATCAAATCGTGTCAAAAGACACCGTAAATTGTGTTTATACCCACTACGACCGGATGATAGTGGGCGCAGCCAACCCAGTAACCGAACAACTTGAGCTCGGGAATTATGGTAACCTGAAAGCTGAATATTTTTTAGAGCGAAGGGAGATTGGGATTATTAATGTGGCAGGTGATGGGGTAGTTACTGCGGATAACAAGTCATTCAGCCTGAAGAAATTTGATTGCCTTTACATTGGCAAAGGCGAAAAACGGGTTACGTTTACCAGTAATGACAGTGATACTCCAGCAGTGTTTTATTTACTCTCGGCTCCGGCGCATGCTTCATTCCCAACCAGGTTAATGCCAATGGACGAAGCCGCGAAAGTAGATGCCGGTAGCGCCGCCACAGCAAATTTGCGTACAATTAATAAATATATTCATGCAGATGGTATTAAAAGCTGCCAACTGGTAATGGGGCTTACTACTTTGCAACCCGGCAGTGTGTGGAACACCATGCCTGCACATACCCACGACAGGAGGATGGAAGCCTATTTTTATTTCGACTTGCCGGTCGGGCAAAAAATCATGCATTTTATGGGCGAAGGGCAGGAGACAAGGCATATCACGCTAAATAATTATGAGGCGGTGGTTTCACCGCCATGGAGTATACATTCAGGTTGCGGTACGCACAATTATAATTTTATTTGGGGCATGGCCGGAGAGAATATGGATTATACGGATATGGACCCGATTTCAATAACAGATTTAAAATAAATATATGTCGAACCAATTTTCATTAGAAGGAAAAGTAATAGTGGTAACCGGCGGTACCGGTATTTTAGGTAATGCTTTTGTAAACGGGATTGTTGAGGCAGGCGGAACTGTAGGTATATTAGGCAGAAAAAAAGACGTTGCCGAAGAGCGTGCCGATCATATAAATGCCAATGGCGGCACAGCAATGGCGCTGGTCGCTGACGTTTTGAATACAGATGAACTTATCGCTGCCAAACACAAAATAATGGATGCTTTTGGCAAAATAGACGGTTTGGTGAATGGCGCGGGCGGTAATATGCCACAGGGCGTTTTACAGCCGGATGAAGATATTTTCAGTATGAACCTGGAAGGGATGAAACAAGTGCTTGACCTCAATTTATGGGGTACACTTAACCCAACGCAAGTATTCGGCGAGGCTATTGCCAAAACCGGTAAAGGGAGCATTGTAAATATTTCCTCGATGAACTCGAAAAGAGCGATCACCAAAGTGCTTGGCTATAATATGGGTAAGGCGGCGGTTGATTGTTATAACCAATGGTTTGCGGTAGAACTAGCTAACCGTTACGGTGATGCCATAAGAATGAACGCCCTGGCTCCGGGATTTTTCCTGACCGAACAAAACAGGAACCTGCTAACAAAACCAGAAGGCGGTTATACCGAAAGAGGTGAAAAAGTTATTCGTAACACACCGTTTAAAAGATTTGGCCACCCTGATGAATTAATAGGTGCGTTAGTTTGGTTGTTAAGCGACGCCTCGGCATTCGTAACCGGATCCATGATCTGCGTGGATGGCGGCTTTTCTATATTCGGCGGGGTATAGAAGTAAGTTGATTAAGTGAGTGGTTGATTCAGTTAATTGGGTTAATCGTTCCGTTTCCACAAATAAAAGACATTGATTATAAAAATTGCACGTTTTTTAAAACTTAATCAACTTAATCTAACATAATCAACCAATACACATGGATCGTCGGAAATTTATTAAAAGCACATCGGTAGCCGGAACAAGTTTCCTGCTGGCGCCTCAATTTGGGAAGGCCGCAGGTTTTTTCAAAGGATCGCCCAATGAAAAGGTGGTGATTGGCATGATGGGGACGCATAGCCGGGGAGCTTACCTCGCCCAAAATTTCGCCAAAATTCCTAATGTGGAGATCGGTTATATCTGTGATGTAGATGCTAATGTGGTGCAGAGTACTATCGCCGATATTTATAAACGGACCGGCAAAAAGCCAGAAGGGATAACCGACATCCGGAAACTGCTGGAGAAAAAGGATGTGGATGCCATTGTTATAGCCGCTCCCGATCATTGGCATGCCCCCGCAACCATAATGGCCTGCCAGGCCGGTAAACATGTTTACGTTGAAAAGCCTTGCAGCCATAACCCTCATGAAGGTGAGATGGCTGTTGCGGCTGCCAAAAAGTACAATAAACTGGTACAAATGGGCAGCCAGCGCCGTTCGTTCTCCAATGTACAGGCCATGGTGAAGGAATTGCACGATGGCATTATAGGTCGCGCCTATTATGCAAAAGGTTGGTATACCAATCACCGGGCCAGTATTGGCATTGGCAAAGTGGTGCCTGTACCGGCAAACCTTGATTATGAGCTTTGGCAGGGCCCCGCGCCACGCAAACCTTACCAGGACAATCTTATCCATTATAACTGGCATTGGTTTTGGAACTGGGGTACCGGCGAAGCTTTAAATAACGGCACGCACGAGTTGGATGTGATCCGCTGGGGTTTGGGTGTTGATTTTCCCAATAAGGTAGTTTCAACCGGCGGCCGTTTTCATTTTAAAGATGACTGGCAAACGCCTGATACACAAAATATCCTGTATAATTTTCCAAATGATACCGCCGCCGAATGGGAGGGGAGAAGCTGCAATGGTTTTAATATTGAAGGCCTTGGCCGCGGTGTGATTTTTTATGGCCACAAGGGAACCATATTTTACCAGGGTGGCAATGGCTACACGGTTTATGATGGTGATAGTAAACTGGTAAAAGAGGTTAAGGACGATTTGGTGGTAGATGCTACCAATAAAGTAAGCCCAACCGAAGCGCTGGATGGCATGCACATGAAGAACTTTGTGGATTCGGTGCGCGGGGTTACACAGCTAAACTGCCCGATAGAAACCGGGTTTAAATCCACATTATTGCCGCAATTGGGCAATATATCCTACCGGGTTGACAGAGTTTTACATATCGACCCGACTAATGGTCATATTTTGAACGATCCGGAAGCGATGAAGCTTTGGCACAGGGAATATGAAAAAGGGTGGGAAGTGAAAGTTTAGTTTAACGCAGGCTAATCAATCAAAATATCAACTATGGATAACTCCAAAATAACCGTTTGGTCTCTCGTTCAAAATAATGATTTTGAAGAAGCATGTCAAAAAGCTGACGAGGAGTATGCGGAGGAAGGTTTTACGCCTACTTTAAGAAACAAGGTTTATGCATTATTTCATCTGAAACGATATCTTGACGTTATTCAATTAAGTGAAAAATTAATTGAAGTTGAAAAAGGTGAATCGAGTTCCGATTTTCAAAGTGCAGGCATTGCAAATTGGATAATCGGTGACTTGTCAAAAGCAATCGAGTTATGGGAAAATGCGCAAAATTGCATGTACCAAGACGCCGCAGGTGGGATTGATACTCAAGTGCTTTTGTACTTTGCCGCTATAAAAACCAAACAAGATAAACTAAGGCAAACGGCGGTGAGAACAATTAAAAAGCTGCTAAAATCTAAACGTTCCATTAATTATCCGGGGCCTCTTGGTCATTATTTGTTAAATGATATCACAGAAGAACAATTGATTTCTTACGTTGCAAATGTTCCAATACTAAGAGAGAGGCAATTGTGCCAGGCGCAGTTTGTGTCTGCTATCAAAATATTAGAGACGGAGGACGTCGACGGATATTATAAAAAATTAAAAGAATGCGTAAGCTACGGCCCATCATCTTATCTCGAACATGAGTATTATTTGGCTAAAGGCGAGTTGGAAAACAGGCCACGAAATAGCAATTCGTTAGTTCAATTTTTTAAAAGAGCATTAAGAAAATAAGACCCTAATTATATCAGATAAAATCAACATGAAAAAACCGATAATAAATATTGTTGTATTTCTTTTTGCAGCAATTATCATCCCATCATTATCTCACGCTCAAAGCACCCCATCTTTGTTTGATGGCAAAACCCTGAAAGGCTGGAAACGCCTTGCCGGCACTGCCGACTATAAAGTTGAGGATGGCAACATCGTAGGTACAACTGTATTAAACTCCGGCAATACTTTTTTGGTGACGGAAAAGGAGTATGGCGACTTTATCCTTGAGCTGGATACCAAAATTGAGAGCCCGCTAAGCAATTCCGGGGTTCAGGTGCGCAGTCATTTTGACCCTGCGGGAAATAACGGGAAAGGCAAAGTTTATGGCAGGCAGTTTGAGATAGATCCTTCGGACAGGAAATGGTCGGGGGGCGTATACGATGAAGGCCGCAGGGACTGGATTTACCCGCTCGACCTGAATTCCAAAGCAAAAGATGCTTTCATGGTGGGTATTTATAACCATATCCGCATTGAATGTATTGGCAATGAGATGCGCACATGGATAAATGGCACTGCCGTTGCCGATGTGATTGATACAGTTGATAGCAAGGGCTTTATCGGCCTTCAGGTTCATGCAGTAACCACGCCGGAACAGGCTGGTAAAAAAGTGTATTTCAAAAATATGCGTATCCAAACTAAAAACTTGAAAT
>NZ_CAIWNH010000122.1 GCF_903913935.1 uncultured Mucilaginibacter sp. | reverse complement strand
CCTTCATTATGATCATAAAGGATTGCTGACACATTTTTATACTCCATTTTGGGTTTACTTAATGTGTAAACCTATTTCAGGACTAGACAATCTTTTAAAATATCATTATCTTACGGTGATGAAATACCTGTTTAATATCCCCCACCTGCCCCTACTATTGCTATTGTTTTATATTTGCCCGTTTTTGGCTGAAGGACAAAACCCTCCTGTGCGGTTAAAATTTGAAGATGGGCAGATCAAAGGATACTTTAACAGTAAGGGCGGCGAAAGGCGATTTACCCTGGATATCTCTATGGCTTCAACAGATGGAGGCGCTAAAACACAATTGTTGTCGCAGGATAGTACGGGCATTATTACCAAAAAAGAGATCAGGTATTTTGAACATGCCTGCGAGATAACAAGCGTTATAAAGAAAACGGCCTATGGCCTGCAATGGGATATTTACATTAAAGGGAAGGGCAGCGACTGGACAGCCCCTGTTGAAACCAGCCTGCAATGGGCCGATGCGGGCGCGCTGCAGTTTTGGACCTCCTGGGCCGATAACCACCAGAAGCCTGCTTCGGATGAATGGCTGGACCCATTTTTGCCGGCTCCCTTCAGCAACCTGGCCCTGGTGTACGGCGGCGAAAACCACCTTTCACGGGACGCCTTTGTTACCCCTATCGCCAGTTGCTTTTTAAAGGGCGAGAACCTGGGGCTGAGTTTTATCCAATCGTTAAAAGACACGATCCTTGACCTTGAAATGCATACTTCGGCCGATGGGAAGATCGCATACCGCCACCTTAACCACCGGATAGGTAGCATGCACACCGTCCATATTTGCCACCAACTGGTGCTTCATGAGGCGGACTGGCGGGCGGGTATGGCCTGGATGATTGCCAACTACCCGGCTTATTTTATGCCGGGCGAGCCGTTGGTGAACAAGATTGCAGGCTGCGGCGCCTATTCGTCCTACGAGGGCGAACTGGACACAGCTAAATACCGCGAAATGGGCTTCAGCCTGAACTGGAAAGCCTCGCTTGATTTCCCCTACATGGGCCTTTTTATCCCCCCGGTAAAAAGTGATGATGAACTTTGGACAAAGTACCGGCAACGGGGCGAAAAGGTGGGTGACGGGCTGGCCTCCATTAACCGGCTGAGCGCCTATTCAAAACATTTGGCGCAAATGGACTTTAACACCATCAGCTATTTTAACGTGGCCGAATTTGGCAACGGGATGGTATACCCATATAAAAGCAACCCAGTACCGGATAGTGATCTGTGGAAAAACCCGAACGACTTTGTTTATAAAAAGTTGAAACAAGCTTTGCTAAAGCCTGTAGGCGTTTTACCCGACTGGGATGAGCGCCCGCTTTTCTCCAACTGGGAGGATTGCGTGGTGCTTGACCCTGGCGATGCTAACTACCGGGCGTTTTTGCTGGAACAGGCCCGGTTGCATATTGCTAAGATCCCCGCCTCCTCAGGCATTTGTATTGACCGTATGGATTGGCAGCGCTTTTACAACAGCAATGCTGACGACGGGATCAGTATGATACAGCAACAAAAAACGCGTGCCATGGTAACCTCATGGAAGGAAATAATGGGGCAACTGGGGCCGGTGATGCACGCCGCCCATAAAGTTATTTTTTGTAACCCACTTGACCGGCGGATTGACCTGATGGAACAGGTGGACGGTATTTATGATGAGTTTGGCTACCTGCCATCAAGCCTAAACCTATGCGCGCAGATGGCGCTGCTAAAACCTATCATCGCCTGGACGGCATCAAAAGACAACCTGGCGCCTGATCCCGACGCTTATTTTCAGCGTCACCTGTACCTTGGAGCTTTCCTCACCGTACCTTATCCCGGCAACGACCATTGTATAACGCCAGATGCCGGTGCAGAGCATTATTATACCGATTATGGCAGACTGTTGGAGGCCATAAAGGGACGCGAATGGGTAATGTACCCCCATATAGTGGAAGTTGAAAACGGCACGGCAAAAGCCAACATTTTTAAGGCAAACGGAAAATTTATTATACCGATCGTATTGGGCATCAGCGCACATGCTTCTGTGATTATTAGGTTACCATTTGCTGCACTCGGAAAACCAGACCTCCATATTAAAGTGCTGTATCCCGGAGAAAAAGATTGGCATACCATCAAAACGATTAAATCAGCAAAGGAGATCAGGCTGGCTGTCCCCTTAAAAAGAGGCTGCGCACTGGTTAGCATAGGCTAACAAACCAGTTGTAACCGGCACCCATTTTTTACCGTCCGGAACACCGTATGATAGCTTGACGGGCATAACTTGTAGGCGACACATCAAATTAAAAAAAATTATATAAAATAATAAATTATAATACACTGATTTACAATATTATAAAAAAGACATAAAACTTATTTCACTACTATATGT
>NZ_CAIWNH010000121.1 GCF_903913935.1 uncultured Mucilaginibacter sp. | reverse complement strand
ATGATTATTTACCCCCAAAATTATCTTTTATATAATATTTGCATTTATTAAACCTAAGTGTAAATTAGTCACATGCTGTTTCAGCAAAAATAACAAACCAATTGTATAAGGCTTAATAGGCCCCAATTAATTTACAAAACTAAAAAGTATATGAGAAAA
Source organism: uncultured Mucilaginibacter sp. (assembly GCF_903913935.1). Lineage (GTDB taxonomy): Bacteria > Bacteroidota > Bacteroidia > Sphingobacteriales > Sphingobacteriaceae > Mucilaginibacter. The sequence goes on along the minus strand of NZ_CAIWNH010000121.1, from coordinate 2,997 downwards.
AATTACTTCAAAAAGTATGTACTTCTGTTTGTGCTTATCACAATGTCATTTATGGCATTTGCCCAAACCGGAGGAATTACAGGAAAGGTTGTTGATGAAAGAAATCAACCCCTTCCGGGATCATCCGTAACCATCGACGGTACAACCGTTGGCGCGAGTACCGATGTAAATGGTGGTTTCACGATCACCCATCTTAAAGCCGGAACTTATACAGTTACCGCAAAATTTTTAGGTTATGTGGCTTCTAAAAAGACAGTAACTATTGAGGGCTCAGTAGTTACCGTTAATTTTGCAATACTGCCTGACAATACCAGCCTTAATGAGGTAGTGGTTATTGGTTATGGTACAGTAAAAAGCAAGGACATCACCGGATCTGTAGCAACCGTTACTGCTAAAGATTTTGACGGTGGCGCGATTACCACGCCAGAACAACTGATCCAGGGAAAAGTTGCCGGTGTATCTATTACATCCAACAGCGGCGCACCTGGTGCTGGTAGCACGATTACTATCCGTGGCGGTGCATCTATCAACGGTGGTAATGACCCGCTGATCGTTATTGACGGTGTGCCCCTTGCACCTGATGGTATAGCCGGAGCTGCAAACCCACTGGATATGATCAATCCAAATGACATTGAATCGTTTTCAATTTTAAAAGATGCTTCTGCTGCCGCAATTTATGGTAACAGGGCTTCAAATGGTGTTATCCTTATCACTACCAAAAAAGGACAATCAGGCAAACCGGTGATTAATTTCAGCACCCAGGTGTCTGATGCTACTTTACCAAAAGAAGCGCCCGTATTAACTGCTCAACAGTTCCGTGACTATATCAATTCGCACGATACCACTTCTGCAGGTATTTACAGAAACTTAATGGGAACTGCGAGTACTGACTGGCAAAAACAGATCTATCAAAAATCGATCAGTACCGATAATAACTTAAGTATCTCTGGAACGACAGGCAAATTACCTTATCGCGTATCAGTTGGTTATACAGATAACCAGGGTATTTTAAAAACAACTTCGTTAAACAGGTATACAGGTTCAGTTAACTTAAGTCCATCGTTATTTACCGACCACTTGAAGGTTAATTTCAACTTTAAAGGCGCACAGGTAAAACAAAGGTTTGCCAATGAAAGTGGTGTAATCAGCGACGCGGTTGATTTTAACCCAACTGTACCAGTTTATGGCAGCGGTTCACAATACGCCCCTTATGGTGGCTACTGGCAATGGACCGATGCAAATAATACCCCTAGTGGCCTAAAATCACTGGCACCGCTTAACCCGCTTGGTGTGCTGGAACAAAATGACAACGAAAGTACCGTGTACAGGGCTATCGCAAGTTTAGCTTTAGATTATAAATTGCACTTCTTCCCCGACCTGCACGCTAATGTAAACCTTTCTTACGATGGTTCAAGAGGTTCAGGCTTTGATAACATACCGGCCAATGCTGCGACAAATATTGACAGTTATAAGGATGCTAGTGGCAACTATCATAGCGGAAACGAAAGCAAATACAAATCTGTACTTGAAAACAAACTTTTCGAAGGCTATTTAAGCTATAACAAAAACGTAAAAAGCATTAAGAGTACCTTTAACCTGATTGCAGGATATTCTATACAGGATTTCAAAAGCACCAGCTATTCTAATTTTTACGCAGGCAACACCAATACAAAATTTGCCGACGGTACAATCGATCCCCGTTCAGCGGCTACTTATCCGTTTTACATCAATGAAAACATAATGACCTCTTTTTACGGCAGGTTAATATACAACTATGATGAAAAATATTATTTAACCGCCTCTGTACGTGACGACAATTCAACAAAATTTGCACCTAGCACACGTACCGGTATATTCCCGTCAGTGGCTTTGGCATGGAGGATCAGCAATGAAGACTTCCTAAAGGGCAGCAATGTACTTTCGAACCTTAAACTGAGACTAGAGTATGGTATAACAGGTAACCAGGAAGGTGTTGGCGATTATGATTATTTAGCTCAATATAGCTTAAGTAACAGCACTGCCCAATATCCGTTTGGCGGCACATTCTACCAGATGTATCGTCCGGGCGCTTATTTTCCTGGCAGAACATGGGAAACAACAGCCTCTACCAACATTGGTTTAGATTATGGTTTCCTGCGTGACCGCATTACAGGTACTGTTGATTATTATTATAACAAAACCAAAAACCTGCTCGAAGTTATCAGCCAGTCGGCAGGTACAAACTTCAGCAACGTTATTACAGGTAACGTAGGTAATATGGAAAATGATGGTTTGGAACTGGGTATCACAGGTAAAATCATCGCTCAAAAAGATATCAGCTGGTCTGCCAATTTCAATGTTAGCTTTAACCATAATAAGATTACTAATTTAACGGCTATCCCTAACCCTAACTATCCGGGCCAGGCAGTTGGTGGTGTATCTGGTGGTACAGGTAATAACGTAGAAATTGACCAGCCAGGTTATGCACGCAATACCTTCTTCGTTTACCAGCAAGTGTACGGAAGTAACGGCAAACCACTTGACGGTGTTTTTGTTGACAGGAACCATGATGGCGTAATCAACAACCAGGATCTTTATCATGACCATAGCCCTGATCCAAAACAAATTTACGGCTTAAGCTCTGAATTTAATTATCACAAATGGAACCTTGGCTTTGTGGCACGTGCTAATGTGGGTAACTATATCTACAATAACATAGCATCAGCTACAGGCATCCAGCGTAATATTATGAACCCGCTTGGTATCCTTAATAATGGCTCAAATGACGTTTTAACCAGCGGCTTAACCGGCAACGGCAGCAATGACCTGTTGTCTGACTATTACATCCAGAACGCATCATTCCTGAGAATGGATAATATCCATTTAGGATACAACTTTGGAAGTTTTGCCAGCTGGGTAAGTGCATTTAAGGTTAGTTTCAACGTGCAGAATGTGTTCATTATAACCGATTATAAAGGAGTTGATCCGGAGCTGGGCTATGTTGGCGCAGGCGGCGGT
>NZ_CAIWNH010000120.1 GCF_903913935.1 uncultured Mucilaginibacter sp. | reverse complement strand
GTGCTCTCTTTTATTGGTTTTGATAAAAAGACTGTTCAGGTTAAATCAGAACTCACCATTCGCATCACCCTGCAGGAATCAAAAGCCGAGCTTAAAGAGGTGGTTGTTGTAGGCTACGGCAGCCAGAAAAAAAGTGAAGTTACAGGCGCCATATCTTCCATCAAAAACAAGGAATTTAAGGACCAGCCAGTATCGAATTTAGCTGCCAGCGTAGAGGGCAAACTATCGGGCGTAAATGTAACACAGCCGTCGGGCACCCCTGGTGCTGGCTTATTGGTAAGTATCCGCGGCGCGCAAAATCCTTTATATGTTGTTGATGGGGTGCCGATGGAAAGCGAAAGCAATTCATCCCTTGGTACATCATATAACCTTACCGGCCAATCCGTAGGCAGCGGCCAAAACATCAGTTCAATTTCGGATATAAACCCTGATGATATTGAATCAATTGAAATACTAAAAGATGCTTCAAAAGCCATCTACGGCTCACGTGCGGCCAATGGCGTAGTATTAATCACCACTAAACGTGGCAAGGCCGGCCAAACAGTGCTTAATTTCAATATGAACGTGGGTGCCCAGTCGGTTGAAAAAAAGATCCCGTTTTTAAACTCGCAGCAGTTTTATAACCTCACCAATACTGCAATAAAAAACGATATATGGATCTATCAAAACGATCTCGCGACCAACAACCCAAACCCGCATTTCGCATTATCTGATATGCAGGCAGCCGGAATAGTAGATGCCAACGGAAAAGCCATACCAAACCCGGCGGCACCTTATTATGATTTAAAAAGCCACATCAATACCAATTGGGAAGACGCCATTTTCCGCACGGCCCCGGTTGCTGATTATGAAATATCCGCACGAGGAGGTACCGATAAAACAAAGTTTTTTGTTGGCGGCAGTTATTATGACCAGGATGGTATTATCATTAACAACTATTACCGGCGGTATAATGTGCGTGCCAATATTGATAACCAGGCCACCGATAAACTATCCTTCGGTTTAAATACAAGTGCGTCCTACTCTGACAATAAACGAAGCTTTAATGATAATACCTATACCGGCGTTGTTACCAACGCTTTAGGCGCATCGCCATTAATGCCGGTTTATTCCTCGCCGGGGGTTTACGCTGATTTTACGCAGTACCAGGCGTATTGGTTGTCAGACAACCCGGTAAAATCAGCTAAGGAGATCAATGCGCATACCTACACCAACAGGTTCATTTCTTCCTTATTTGCCGAATACAAGATCATGAAAGACCTGAAGTTTAAATCAACTTGGTCAATTGACTATAACGACGTAAGCGACAATCAGTTTTTTTCAGCACTCACTGTTGACGCGCAGGCTGTAGGCGGCAAACTTTTGCTTGGTGAATCAAAAACGCTGACATGGTTAAACGAAAATATTTTTAATTACCAGCATCAATTTGGAAAAAGCAATTTAACGTTACTGGCGGGTTACTCTCAGCAGCAAAGTAAACTTGAACTTTCGCAAGGCGGCGGTGAAGGCTTTCCTGCTATCGGTGGCGTTCAAAACATCAACAATGCAGCCACACCTATAGTGGTTATAATTCCGTATCCGCTGGTTTATGATGCGCTTCGGTCATTCATTTCACGTGCCAATTATAGCTATGACGAAAAATACCTTCTGTCGTTCATTATGCGTGCCGACGGTTCGTCAAAATTTGCTCCCGGGCACCAATGGGGGTACTTCCCTTCTGCATCGTTAGGCTGGAATATTAGCAATGAGAGTTTTTTACAGGATAACAAAAGCATCAACTCCTTAAAATTACGGGCCAGCTATGGCTTTTCCGGCGACCAGGACAATGTGCCTTCCTACCAGGATTATGCTTATTGGGGCGCGGCAAAATACAACGGCGATGCAGGTTTCGTACCTTACAACATTTTAGGCCCTGCGCCGCTTACGTGGCAAACCAATAAGACTTTTAATATCGGGACTGATTTTGAGTTATTCAATCATTTTATCAATGGTTCGATTGAATATTTTATCTCGGATGAAACTAAATTATTGAATCAGGAACAGATCCCCGGCACCACCGGCTTTCAATGGGCCTATGCCAACTCCGGTAAAATTGAGGATAAAGGGCTGGAAATTCAGTTAAGCACCAATAACATCAAAACCAGGGATTTTACCTGGACAAGCTCTTTCAATATATCCTTCCTTAAAAACACTATTAAATCACTGGCGGTTGACAACCAATACATCAGCTCTTATAATGACCAGTCGCCAACCAATATCTTAAAAGTAGGACAACCAGTAGGAACATTTATTGGCGTGCGTTTTGCAGGTGTTGATCCGGCTAACGGCGATGCCCTTTACTACGCAGCAGATGGCACCAAAGAACGGGCCGACCAGGTGAATTTTACCCGGGATGCTACCGTGATAGGTAATGCCCGCCCCAAATTTTTCGGAGGGTTTACCAACGAATTCAAATACAAACAATTTGATGCGCTGGTTTCCACGCAGTTTAGTTACGGCAGTAAGGTATTCAACCTGATCCGTACCACCTACGAAAGCTTAGGCTGGAGCAGCGGATCAACACCGAGTGGCGCCTACCTGGGCGGCGTGTATGCCAATAATGATACCCGGGTTTTAGGCGCATGGTCGCACCCCGGCCAGGTTACCAATATTCCCCGGCCATCATTTTTATTGCAAAACTATTTCCCTAATTCGGATCAGTTCCTTGAAAATGGTTCATTCCTCAAGGTCCGCACCGTTAACATTGGCTATACCATCAGCAAAACAAAATTCTTTAACAGCATCCGGTTCTATTTACAGGCCGAAAACCTGCTAACGGTATCAAACTATATCGGTTTCGATCCCGAAGTGAGTTCAACAGGCGGCGCGAATGCTGCCACAGCGGGTATTGATTATGCAGCCTACCCGCCTGCCCGTACATTTAGTTTAGGTGTTGATGTTAAATTTTAATAAAGAAGTAAAATGAAGAAATTAATCCATATATCCTTTGTTAGTTTAATCGCTGCATCAGTAATAACGATAAGTAGCTGTGTTAAGCTAAAGCAAATATCACCAAGTGCCGTTCAGGCGGCACAACTTTTTAAAGATTCAACCGGTCTTTCCTCTGCACTTGTCGGGCTTTACAGCACCCTCGAGGTGCAGGATTATTATGGGGCAAATTACCCAATGATGTGCGACCTCAACAGCGATAACGGCGTCGCAGGTGGTTATAATAACACCTCGTTAAACGAGTTTGGCTCATACAATGTAACCTCATCCAACATCTTTATCCAAAACACCTATGTGGCAATTTACAAAACCGTTGCCACTGCCAATGCTATTTTAGCCGGTGAAAGCACGGTTACCGGCGCATCACAACAATACCTCAATTCGGTAAAGGGCCAGGCTTTAACCCTCAGGGCGATGGCGCACTTTGATCTGCTCCGCGCCTTTGGTTATCATTGGGACCTCACTTCACCATTTGGTATCCCGGTAGTAACCTCCGTGCAAAACAGCACAAGCGTTGTACCGCGCAGCACCGTCGCAGCTACCTACACTGCTATTATTGCTGACTTGCAGCAGGCCGCAACTTTATTAAAAAACAATACCGACCGCAATCCCAATTATATCAACCCGGCAATTGTAAATGCTTTACTGGCGCGGGTTTATTTGTATGAAAAGGATTATACCAATGCTGCCAAATATGCAACGCTGGTTATAAATGACGGTGCTTATGCGATTCTTGATAAAAACAATTTTACCAATATTTACACTTCGCATAACAGCAAGGAATCTGTTTTTGAATTACCCTTTAACCAGCAAAACCAAAGCGAATACAACGCTACAACTTATGCCCGCCCGGATGCGGCTTCAACTGAGGTTTTATTTCTTTTAAACCCCGACTTACAAGTATTTTTTGAAGGCCGTCCAGGTGATTTACGTTATAATTTGGTGGATACCCTCAACCCCAACGGCTACCTTCGTACCCTTAAATACAGCAGCGATATCAAGCAAAAGGATAACTCTGCTCTGGTGATCCGCATTTCAGAAATGTATTTAATCAGGGCCGAAGCATTAGGCAGAAGTGAGGGGCTTGCGGATGTAAATATGATCAGGACCAATCGCGGCCTGGCAGCGCTAAGCAGCGAAGAGGTACCGGATGACGCAACTTATGCACAGGTGGTGTCGGACGAGAACCGCGCGGAATTCAATTTTGAAGGCCACCGCTATTTCGACCTGGCCAGGACAGGGCAAGTGGTAAATGTATTAACGCCTTTAACGAGTTTAACGGTAACCGTAGCCAATTCATGTTACCCGATACCGTTAAGAGAGATCAGCGCGACAGGAGGCACTGTTATTCAAAATCCAGGATATTAATCAATTAGCGAATGGGTGAATTAGTGAATGGGACAATTCGAAGTACTGGAAGGACCATCAATAAACATTCAAAACTTCTTCAATTCACTAAATCACTAACCCGCCTGCCGGCAGGCGGGTTCAATAATTCACTAACTAAATAAAAACATGGCACATTACCCCATTGCCCGTTTATTACGATCTGCCTTCTACTCAGCGGTGAGTGAAGATAAAGAAGCAACCGAACTATTAAATGAATACAGCGATAGCCGCCGCAAGTTTTTAAAACAAATGGCGATTGCGGCAGGCGCAGCTGCACTTACCCCGGGTATATTGAGCCTTTCCTCCTGTGGAAAAAGCAGCGAAGGCAGCATTGCGATCATTGGCGCTGGCATAGCCGGCTTAAATGCCGCATACCAGTTACAAAAAGCAGATATTAAATCCACCATATACGAAGCCTCCGATCGTATCGGCGGCCGGATGTTTACGCTGAGGGATGAATTTGGCAAAGGGCTTACGACGGATATCGGCGGTGAATTTGTTGACACAACTCACACAGATATTCTTCAACTGACTAATGAGCTCGGCCTGTCTCTGTACGACCTGAGAAAAGATGAACTGGCGCGCAAAACATTTTATTTTGGCGGCAGGCGTTATAATGAAGACGATCTGAAGGCGGCGCTAAAGCCTTTTGTAGCCCAATTGGTGAAGGATATTAAATCACTACCCGAAGTTATCAGTTATAAAGCTGCTGCCCAATTTGAACACCTCGACAAACAAACCATCACCGGATACCTTTCAGCTATCGGAATGAAAGGGTGGCTATTTGACTTTTTGAATGTTACGCTCACGCGCGAATATGGCATGGAAGCCTCCGTCCAGTCGGCCGTTAATTTCCTCATTATGTTTGAAGCGCCGAAAGAAGCCGAAAAAGGTTACGCACTATTCGGTTCAGATCATGAAATATTTAAAATACAAGGCGGAAGCAGTTCTTTGACCGATGCCCTATATCAAAAAGTAAAAGGTTCTGTCAGAACCGGACATACTTTAAAAGCTATAAGTAAAAACAGTAACGGAGGGTATGACCTTTCGTTTGACGACCAAGGATCCGCAATTGCTATCCAGGCCGACCACGTGATCATCGCTATTCCGTTTACCATGCTCCGATTTGTCAGGATCGATGTGCCATTTCCAGCCGAAAAAACAAAATGTATCAACGAAATTGGATACGGCAACAGCAGTAAATTTATTGTCGGGGTGAATAACGGCAAGCCGTGGCGGCAACATGGACAACAAGGCTATACCTTTACCGACCTGTTTTTTGGCTGCGGATGGGACAGTAGCCAGATGCAATCGGATACCGAAGGCAGCTTTACTGTTTTTGGCGGCGGTAATTTTAGCGATAAGGTAAAAGACGCCAGCCTCGACGATCTGAAAAACAAGATCGTTCCCGAACTGAATACCATATTTCCAGGTATGGACAAAGCTTATACCGGTAAAAATACCAAATTCTGCTGGAGCGAAAATCCCTATTCAAAAGCGGGATACAGCTCGTTTAAAGCCGGGCAATGGAGCACTTTGGCAGGCTGGGAAGGCGTGCCTGTTGAAGAAATTTACTTTGCCGGCGAACATGTAAGCCGCGAATTTCAGGGCTACATGAACGGGGGTGCACAAACGGGCAGGGTTGCAGCAGAAATGCTGATGAAATCATTGGCGGGGAATGGGTGAGGACGGCGCTGTACCAGATAAATAATTAATGATTGTGAAGAATATCTAAATTTTGTTAAAATGGAATTATCCGAAAATAATGCGATTGCACTTTTGCTAGATCTTAACGAGGATATCGAAGAGTATGCTGATTGCGCTGTGAAAAATGTCATCGTGGACAAAAACTTCGAATACCTCAATTATCCGCCTAATTGTGGCTTTAGTGATTTAGAAAAGGAAGAGCTACATAAACTTGATAATAACCCACATCTTAAAAATGCATTGAGAAAGATTATTGCAGATAGCAGTGCAGGCGTGATTTTTAATATGCTGAATTTACTTGACGGCACAGGATCTCCGAAAAAAATGTATAAAGAATGGACCGGTGTGCAACTTGTGAATGAAGAACCTGAAAATGACAGTGAATCTTTTGCCGGTACACTTCATGACTATCTGTTTGAAACCTATTGGACATGGAAAAAAATAAGGGACGATAAAGACTGGAAACTTGACACGCTGGAAGAAAATTAGAATAGTTTAATTCGAATTAATAATCGGTGAAATCAATTATATAAATCGGTGAAATCAAAATGACAAATAGTAAAGAAATATTAGCGAGAAGGAGGCAGTTTGTACCGGATGCGATTGGCATATTCAATCCGTCAACTGCAGTAAGTGCAAAAGGCGCAGTGATCATTGATGCAGACGGGCAGGAAATGATCGATTTTGCCGGTGGGATCGGCGTGGTAAATGCCGGCCATTGCCCGGAGCCAGTTGTTAAAGCCATTGCCGACCAGGCGGCGAAACTGATCCATTGCAGTTTTAACGTAGCCACCTACGACCTGTATATGCAGGTTGCCGAAAAACTGGTGAGCCTGTTTCCGCATGGCGATCATACTAAAGTAATGCTCACCAATTCCGGGGCCGAAAGCGTGGAGAACGCGATCAAAATAGCCCGTCAGGCAACCGGCAGGCCAGCAATAATTTGTTATGGAGGCGCCTTTCATGGACGTACTATGATGAGCATGACGCTTACTTCCAAAGTTGGGTACAAACTGGGTTGCGGACCCTTTGCCCCTGAAGTTTATAGAATTCCTTTCCCGGATTATTATCATGACCCGCGGGGCGCAAATCTGGATGAGTTTTCAGACCATCACCTGCGCGAACTGGAAGACTTTTTTCATACCAATGTACCGGCCTCTCAGGTAGCGGCTGTTATTATGGAGCCCGTACAGGGCGAAGGCGGCTTTAATGTCGTTCCAAAAAAATACCTCGAAGGCATGCGTGCCATTTGCGATAAGTATGGCATTTTATTGATTTTAGATGAAGTGCAAAGCGGCTTCGGCCGTACAGGTAAATGGGCCGCTTACCAGCATTATGAGGTAACGCCTGACATAACTACCTGGGCAAAAAGCATGGGCAGCGGTATGCCGATAGGCGCTGTGATGGGCAAAGCGCATATCATGGATGCCTGCAAACCCTCCACTATTGGCGGCACTTACCCGGGCAACCCGGTTTGCTGTGCGGCATCGCTGGCTACGTTCAATTACATGGAGGAGATTGACATCAACGCGCTTGGCGAAAAAGTGGGCGATATCGTCAGGAAACGATTCAACCGCTTCAAAAAGCAATTCAGCGCAATCGGAGATGTGCGCGGCCTCGGCGCAATGATGGCTTTTGAACTGGTAAAAAATAACGACCCGCAACAACCGGATGCCGACCTGTGTAAAAAACTCATCAGCTACTGTGCCGATCATGGCCTTATCGTCATCAATGCGGGCATCAACGGCAATATCATCAGGGTATTAAGCCCGCTGGTGATCGAAGAAAGTTTATTGAATAAGGGCTTAGATATAATGGAAGCAGGCTTAGCCCATTTATGCGGCGAGCCTGTTAACGAATCAAAAATGGAGATCAGTGATGTCAGCAAATAAACAATTTATCAATGGGGTTTGGGTGGATGCGGTCGATGGCCATGAAATCTCCCTTGTTAACCCGGCAACCGAAGAAGTGCTAAGCAGGATCAGTTTCGGCAACGAAAAAGACGCCGCTTTAGCCATTGATGCTGCGGATGCAGCGTTCAAAACCTGGAGCAAAACAACGCCCTATTACCGGGCCGAAATATTAAAAAAAGCCGCCAATTATTTAAGGGAGCACCTGGATAAAATAGCGCACGACATGGTGCTTGAAAGCGGGAAACCTTTATTAGAGGCCCGCGGTGAATGGACGGTAGCCGCCAATTTATTTGAGTGGTATGCCGAAGAAGGTAAACGTGCCTATGGTAAAGTGATCCCCACCAATAGGGTTGATAAACGGAGCTCGGTTATACTTCAGCCGATGGGCGTTATTGGTGTTATTACGGCGTGGAATTTCCCGGCGTATAACCCGGCAAGGGCCTGGGCCGCGGCTTTGGCTGCAGGCTGTACGGTTGTGGCCAAACCATCCGAAGACACCCCTCTTTCAGCCTATCATTTGGTTGATGCACTTTCCGCGGCAGGCTTGCCTCCCGGTGTTTTAAACCTGGTAATTGCCGAAGCTTCGCCCGTGGGTGATGCCATGCTGCATGACAAACGGGTAAAAAAGATCAGTTTTACCGGGAGCACCCGTGTAGGAAAAATACTAATGGACGGTGCGAGTAAAACCCATACCAAACTTTCGCTGGAGCTGGGCGGTAACGCGCCAGTGATCATTTTCGATGATGTGGATGTGGATGAAGTTGCCAAAGCAGCATCCATTGCCCGTTTCCGCAATAACGGCCAGGTTTGCGTTGCGCCGCAACGATTTTACATTCATAAAAATATTTACGATCAGTTTGCCGAATCGGTTAAAAAATATGTCTCATTGCTAAAAGTGGGCAGCGGTTTTGAGGAAGGCGTAAACGTTGGCCCGCTCATCACCGGGAAGCAACGCGACAGTGTGTTTGACTTGCTGGAAAAAACGAGGATCGAAAAAGCCGAAGTGCTAACCGGCGGCCACCGGCCACATCATTTGGATAAAGGTTATTTCATCCAGCCCGCTGTTGTCGCTAATTTGAATCAATCCTCAACATTGGCAAGGCATGAAATATTTGGCCCGGTGCTTCCTTTGTTCCGGTTTGATGATTTGGAGGAGGCGCTACACAAAGCCAATGATACCGAATACGGCCTGGCAGCTTATGCCTTCACCAATAATTTAAAAACAGCCATTAAAGTATCCGAGGGGCTGGAATTTGGCATTGTCGGCATTAACGAATGGGCCCCGCACGGCACCGAATTGCCCTTTGGCGGCTGGAAATACAGCGGCCAGGGCCACGAAAGCGGCAGCGAGGGTTTGTATGAATATATGGAGAAGAAGTTAATAAGTATCGGAGGAATTGTTTAAGTCCGAAGTCTTGAGTCGAAAGTCTTAAGTCATAATCAATTACAATCGGTGAAATCACTACAAAATTCAATAATTCACTAACTCACTAACCCGCCTGCCGGCAGGCAGGTTCAATAATTAACGAATGGCATACGGCGCAATAGCATTAATACCACCAGCAGTAGTTATAATACTGGCCATCAAGCAAAAAACCTCGTTCGAGCCTTTGCTGATCGGCTGCCTGGTTGGCTATGCGATCATTGGCTTTCACGACAAAACCAACTTCTTCACCAATTTTGTTGATTCGTTCGAAAAGGTCTTAGGTGATAGTGCTTCAGTTTGGGTGATTCTGGTTTGCGGTTTATATGGCTCGTTAATCGGGTTAATGGTACGGAGCGGCGGTACGATGAAATTTGGCGAATGGGCTTTAACCAAAATAAAAACAAAACGGGGCGCCTTGATGGGGGCATGGGGTTTAGGCCTTTTTATTTTTTTGGATGATTATATGAGTGCACTGACCGTTGGTTTTTCAATGAAGAAAATCACCGATGCCTTTAAAATTCCGCGAGAAAAGCTGGCCTACATTGTAAATACAACAGCAGCCCCATGGTGCGTAGTGGTTCCGCTTTCGACATGGACTATTTTTGTTGGAAATATCCTCGAAACCTCGCACGTGGCCGCAAAAGGGCAGGGCCTGGTAACGTACTGGAAAATAATCCCATTTGTATCCTACGGTTATGTATCTGTTTTGATTATTCCGCTATTTATTTATGGGATCATTCCTTGGTTTGGAAAATTAAAAAAGGCCGATATCCGCGCTGAGGAAACCGGGCAACTTGTCGCATCCGAGTTTAATGATGTTGCTACACTGGATGTGAGTCCGATGAACCCCGCTAAACAATCCAAATTGGTATATTTCTTAATCCCGATCGCCGTGCTGCTTATTGCCACTATCGTTTTGGACAAAGACGCTTTAAAAGGAGTAATGGTAGCTGTTGCCTTTACTTTTATCTATTATCTGGTCATAAAAGTAGGTTCATTTAAACAATTATCCGAAACCATGTTCGGTGGATTCAGCAGCATGCTTTATGCCCTTGCCATTTTAATGATGAGCTATGTGCTGAAAGATGTGAACGATAAAATGGGACTTACCCAATATGTTTTACATGCTGCGTCGCCTTACCTCAACAAAGAATTTCTGCCTGTGATCGTGTTCGTTTCGCTTTCGCTGATCTCGGTCACTACGGGTTCATCATGGGGTTTATATGCTATCGCGATACCACTTGTGGTGCCATTGGCACAGCATTTTGGCTCAAATGTATTATTGAATTGCGGTGCGGTCATCAGCGCCGGCGTGTTTGGCGCCAATGCCTGCCTGTACTCCGATGCTACCGTGCTTACCGCGCAAAGTACGGAATGCAATAACCTGGATCACGGCTTATCGCAACTACCGTATGCCACCATCGCCTTTGCGCTATCATCAGTTGTTTACATCATAATGGGGTTTACCATCCATTAATTAAAATATTAAAATGCATACCATTATTAAAAACTATTGCATTACAACAAACTCGGGCCTGGTGGTGCAAAACACCCGGCCGGAACACGCTGCACAACTGGAAGATTTGCAGCGGGTGGTTTTTCCTACACTTGCGGAAGACGAACTGATTTTAAGGCAACATTACCTGAGGCACCTGGAAATATTTCCGGAGGGACAGTTTGTGATCACCGATAAAGACAGGGTGATTGGCATGACCACCACCATGCGCTGCACTTTTGATATGTCCAACCATCACCACACCTTCAAAGAAACCTTTGCGGGCGGCTGGATGACTAACCATGAGCCTGATGGCGACTGGCTTTATGGACTGGATATTGGCGTACATCCTGATTACCGGGGTCAGGGACTGGCACGGTTACTTTACAGGGCAAGGCACGAAGTCACACGTCAGCTGGGGTTGAAAGGACAGATCACCGTAGGGATGATGAGCGGTTACGGCTGGATAAGTGAATCAATGAGTGGCGAAAATTATTATGCCGAACTGATTGCTGGTAAAAGAACCGACCCCACCATCACCCCGCAAATGAAAATTGGGTTTGAGCCTATTGCTTTGATACCTGATTATTTGAATGATCCCGTTTGCGGCAATTACGGCGTATTGATAAAACTGGACATTAATAACGACGTGTGAAGACGTCCGGAATCCGGAAAAGTCTGAAAGAAAAAATTTAATAAACAGTTATTCGAACAAAAAAACCAACTAACAAAATTATACCATTATAACCTTCCGGACTTTCCAACTTTCGGGACTTCCGGACTAAAAAACAACAACCATGTCGTTTATAAAATTAAAAACAGCATTACCCGGGCCTAAAGGACTGGCAGCATTGGAGAGAAGAAAGAACGCCTTACCGGCGGGCCTGGCAAAATCAACCGAAGTAGTGGTTGAAAAAGCCGAAGGCGCATTGGTGTGGGATGTTGATGGCAACCAACTGCTCGATTTTGCGGGCGGTATAGGGATGATCAATGTGGGTCACCGCAATGAGCAGGTAGTGAATGCCATAAAGGAACAACTGGATAAATACATCCATACCTGCTCCTTGGTTACCACCATGGAACCCTATCTCGACCTGGCAGAATTACTAAACAGCATTACACCCGGTGATTTCCCTAAAAAAACCTTGCTGGCCAATTCTGGTTCCGAGGCGGTAGAGAACGCGGTAAACATTGCTAAATATCATACCAAACGTAACGCAGTTTTATGTTTCGAGGGCGCTTATCACGGCCGTACCTTGTTAACGCTCAGCCTCACCAGTAAATATGCTTTATTTAAAAAGGGCTTTGGCTCTTATGTATCGGATATTTACCGCATACCTGCACCCAATACTTACAGGGGGATTAACGGTATGAGCGAAGATGAATATGTAGCTTATTGTATTAAAAAACTGGAGGAAGCCTTTATTTCGCAAGTCGACCCGGAATCGCTTGCGGCAATTATTATTGAGCCGGTGCAGGGCGAAGGCGGCTTTTTGCCCATACCGCCCGCTTACCTGCATAAACTGCGCGAGGTATGCGATAAATACGGCATTGTGTTTATTGCCGACGAAATTCAATGCGGCGCCGGGCGAACCGGTAAATTCTTCGCGGTGGAACATAGCGGTGTAATCCCGGATATTATTGTGAGTGCAAAATCCATCGGCGCGGGTATGCCCATCAGTGCGGTAACCGGCAAGGCTGAAATAATGGACGCGCCGCATTTAGGCGGCATTGGGGGCACCTACGGCGGAAGCCCGGTGGCCTGCGTTGCAGCTATTGAAGCTATTAAGATCATCAAAAGTGAGAGTTTTTTAAAAAGGGTAAATGAGGTAGGTGAAATCATCCGAACTACTTTGGAAAGCTGGAAAGATAAATATTCACTCATTGGGGATGTTCGCGGCATAGGGGCAATGCGACTGGTTGAATTCGTAAAAGATCGCGACAGCAAAGAACCGGATGCGGAAGCAACCCTGGAGATCATTAAAGATGCCGTGGCGCATGGATTGATAATGATAAGGGCTGGTTTGTTCAGTAACTGTATCAGGCTGCTGCCACCTATTGTGATCACCGATGAGCAGTTAACCGAAGGTTTACAGGTTTTGGAAGATGCCATTGCCCGTGCCCAGGCCAAAAGAAGCCCTGTTTTGGTTTAATAAAATTTTATATGCCGTCATTAATTATCCATAACGCCAACCTCCTTTCTTTTAACGATGGTTTCACCGGTAAGGGGTGCGATACTATCGCGATAGATGGTAACCGTATTAAGGCCATCGGGCGCTGGGATGAGCTAAAATCTTTGGTTCAATCAGGAACAGAAGTAATTGATGCCGGTGGCAAAACTTTAATGCCGGGCTTTAACGATTCGCACATCCATATCTGGAAGGTAGGCAACCTGGCAACGTACATGCTGGACGTACGCAAAGCCGGCAGTATGGATGAAATGTTGGGGATGATAGAAAGCTATCACCAAAGCAATCCTGACCTTAAATGGATAACCGCCCGCGGCTTTAACGAAGCAGGCTGGAAAGAAGGCCGCATGCCCGACAAAAACGACCTGGATAAGGTGGTTAAGGAAAAACCAGTTTACCTTATCCGCACCTGCGCCCACATTGCTGTTGCCAATACCCGCGCTTTGGAAATAAGCAATATTACTATAAATACACCCGTTCCCGATGGCGGCGTAATGTACCAGGGCAATGATGGCAAGCCAAACGGCATTTTCTCAGAAACCGCGCTGGGTTTGGTCAGCAAAAATATCCCTGCTTACACGAAGGACGAGTTAAAGATAATGGTGAAGGCCGCCCGGAAGCAATTATACAGCTTTGGTATTACCGCGGCCACAGACCCTGCGGTCGATCCTTTGCTGCTGGAGGCCTATTACGAAATGTATTCCGCAGGCGAACTTGGTTTCCGGCTAAATGCTATACCTATTTTGCTGCCTGATGGCGGTGAAAGGCCCTATGATCTGCCTGAACATTTCTCATCAGACTGGCTCAACGTAAATACCGTTAAATTTTTTAGCGATGGCGGTTTAAGTGGTAAAACTGCCGCGTTGAAACGTTATTATAAAAACACCAATGAACATGGCGTGCTCAGGTTACAAGAGGCACAATACCTAAAATTGGGCCGTGCAGCCATGGAAAAAGGCCTTGGCCTTGCTACCCACGCTATTGGCGATGCGGCAATTGCGTTTGTTATCGATAACTATATTAAACTGGGAGAATTGTTCCCCGGGGTTTTAAGAAGGATTGAACACCTTGGGCTGCCCGAAGAAAAGCACCTGGAATTGATGGCCAAACACCAGATCGCCACCTCCATGCAAACCATCTTCATCAGCGAACTGGGTAAAAATTTCAGGCAATACCTGGATCAGGATTATTTGAACCAATGTTACCCGGTCCGCTCGGTATTAAAGCATGGTATTCTTACGGCACTATCATCGGATGCGCCGGTAGTAAGCAATTTAAACCCCGTTAAAGGCATGGAAGCCGCCGTAACCCGGAGAGATAACGAAGGATTTGCCATTGCGCCCGATGAAGCAATCAGCATTGCTGATGCTTTAAAAGCTTATACCTTAAGCGCAGCTACTATTGGCCAAACCCCGCAATTTGGTACATTTGAGCCGGGGCAGCTGGCTGATTTTATTATGCTGAACCGCGACCCGTTAAGCATGGCGCCCGCCGACATTTCAACGCTAATAGTTGAGCGGACATTTATTGATGGAAAATGTGTTTATGAAAATTGAATGATTGTATATCAGGTTTTTCAGTTAATGGCCAAACCCATCGGGTTCCGATATCAGTAGAAAAATTAAAAAAGAAGATATTCATGCGATCGGTACAAAACATCGCGAAATTCCATACCGATGGCTAGGTAAAAACGTGGTAATGATTTTTCTATTGATATAAAGCATCTAATGGTGCTTTTGACATGCGTTAATTAACTAAACCGCACTGATTTATGTATCTTTAATGTATGCTAAATAATCATATATGTTAGTACAAGTTTTATCCTACCAGGTAGCTGATAGCATTGATATAAAAACCTTTAAATCTACATTCAAGGCCGAGTTGTATTTTGGCGATACTGATGAATTGTTTTACATCACCGACGAAGGCCAGTACATCTATGTTTTTAAGTATGGCGTTGTTTGCTTCTTAAATTATGATCCTATAAGGATCTCTGAATTTTTAAGGCTGATTTATCCCTTCTGCAAAAACAAATTTGATGAGAGTTTGGAGGAGGAATTCAAGATCCAGACAAACTCCGCAAAAAACAAAATTGGCTTCAATTCCATCGAGATCATGGGCTCGGATATTGAAGTGTTGCGCCTAATCATGCTGAATGTTTCCCAATCAGTCGCGCTTGATTATTACCAGGAACAAACCAGTAAATTGCTGGAAGAAACCAACTACCATACACAAATATTGGAGGCAAAAGGGAGCCTGAATATATCAGGCATAAACCTGAAAAAATACATCGGAAAAACATTGCTGCTGAAAAACCGCATAGCAGAAAACCTTTATATTTTTGACGCACCGCCTGAAACATGGGAAGATGAAAATCTAAATAAGATCCATAATGACCTCAACCGCACCTTCGATCTGAATGAAAGGTTCAGAAACATTCAGGAAGGTTTAAGTATCATTAAAGACAATTATGAACTTTTCAGGGACCTGTTGCAATACCGTACCAGTTACAGACTGGAATGGGTAATTATAATCCTCATCATGGTTGAAGTGCTGAATATCTTCATCCAGAGAATATTTAGTTAAGTTTGGCTGCAAGAATTGAAAAAAGGTAAATTACCACCATTATGGGACTGTCATCTTCAATAAAATCAAACCCCGGGTTAAAAAAAATAGCCCATAAAATGATTGTTGGCAATGCACGCCCACGCTGGTGGGTGCGCTGGTTTGTTACCCCCTTTATACACCACCGTGGCAAAGGCTCGTGCATCCGCTGGAGCGCCCGTGTAGATATATTCCCATTTAACAAATTTTCACTCGGTGCAAACACCACTATTGAAGATTTTTGTACCGTAAACAACGGCGTAGGTGACTTACTCATCGGCGATGATTCGCGCATTGGGCTGGGTAGTGTTTTGATAGGCCCTGTTACTATCGGCAACCAGGTTATTTTAGCTCAAAATATTGTATTAAGCGGCTTAAACCATACCTATTCAGACGTCACAATACCCATCCGCCTGCAAAAAGTAACCACCGCCCCTATAATTGTTGAAGATGAGGTATGGATAGGTGCGAACGCCGTAATTACCGCAGGGGTTACCATTGGTAAACACAGCGTTGTTGCAGGCGGCTCTGTTGTTACAAAAAGCATCCCCCCCTATAGTGTGGCAGTCGGCAATCCAGCCCGTGTGATCAAAAAATATGATTTTGAAAAAGGCGAATGGGTTAAAGTATCCTGAGGTTAAATGAGCCTTCTCAACTTTTTTTAATCTGCCCGACACCCTCCTTTTGTATCTGAAGTTTGAATTACTAGGTGGACACTCAAGAAAGTCTTCTATATTAGCATATTCTTTTTTTTGCTCATTTAATTTGAGTTTAAAAAAAGCAAAAACATCCCTTACTGCCAAAAAATCGCCATTAATTTGTTTTTTAAAGATTGTTTTTTTAAATTACAAAATAAAATTTTAACCTAAATGAATAAACACGCCCTTGTCAAATTGATCTGCTTTTTCGCTTTGGTTATCACATTCAAAACCGCAGCCTCGCAACCCGTCTCAGACAGCATAATTTACAAACAATCTGTTTTTAACCTCGCCAGTCGCTTTGACCTTGCAATAGGCGAAGAATCGTGGCTATACAACGGTTACAGCTTCCGCGGCTATGATGCCGGAATAAAAGGGACCCCTTTTTTAGAGGATGCCACGGGCTGGCGAAATGGATCAGTTACTTACGACGGAGAAACTTACCAAAACGTACCCATGCTGTACGATATTAATGCAGACCACCTCATCGTGCTTTTAGATAACCATAGTTCACCCTATCGGCTGGTAAGCGATAAAATCGCAAGTTTTGACCTGATGGCCCGGCACTTTATCAGAATTCCGGACAATTCCGGGGGCCTGAAGACAGGATTTTATGAGCAGCTTTATGGAGGCAGATCGGCAGTGTTGAATAAATGGAAAAAAACCATTAATACCAGCCGGGGCGGCTCGGGCATGGAGCGCATTTTTGTACCCATTAACGAAAATAAAGACTACTACATTAAAAAAGGCGATAAATATTACGGCATAGGCGACGCCAGCCTTGGCACAGTGCTCGATTTTTTTAAAGACAAGAAAAAAGAACTCAAACAGTATATCAGGGATAATAAAATAAAGTTTAACAGTCTTAACGATTTGGCTTTGGTCAACATAGTGACTTATTATGACCAAATAACCAAATAGTATGAAAATAATATACGCTTTAGTTATCCTTTTATTTATTGGTGCCGTTGTTAACGCGCAAAACGCCGCGTTAAAAACGTTTAGTGTGAATTTTCAGCAAGCCGGCACAGAGCAAGTGGTGAAAGACCTTGAATCGAAAACAGGCTACCATTTCTATTACAATCCCGTTCAGTTTGACAGCCTTAAGGTAACGTTGCAACTGAATGATAAAACGCTGGGTGAAATCCTGAATGCTGCATTTCTCAATACAATCTATCATTACACCATTGTTCCGGCAAAAATGTGGGTTTTTCTGACCAGGGATAAAGAGATTCATCCCCTCGTAGCAACTGGTTATTTTACCCCTAAACCCAATCAGGTCACCATAACCAATACCGAACCGGTTACCGACCTGACTGCCACCGATAAAAAACCAGCGATTGAATCGACAATTGAGAACAAACTTTATGAAATCGGCATAAAAACAAACGAAGTTAAACCCGGCAATGCAACTATCTCGGGCTATGTAAAGGAACTTAAATCAGGCGATGCTATAGCCGGCGCAAGCATTTTTGTAGCCAACACAAAAACCGGCGTAGTTTCTGATAAATTTGGTTACTATACCTTATCGTTACCGCGCGGAAGGGAACTGTTGATCGTGAAGGCGATCGGGATGAAAGATACCCGGAGGCAGCTGATGCTTTATACCGATGGCGAATTGAATATTGAATTACAGGACCAGGTTACCCGTTTAAAAGAAGTAAAAATATCAGCCGACAAGGTTGCCAATGTCCGAGGCGTAGAGCTCAGTGTTAACCGGCTCGACATTAAAAACATTAAGCAGGTACCCCAGATTTTTGGCGAGACTGACGTTTTACGCATAGTATTAACGCTACCTGGCGTGCAGTCAGTGGGCGAGGCTACAACAGGCTTTAATGTCCGGGGTGGTGCCGCCGACCAAAACCTTATCCTGCTGAATGATGCCACTATTTACAATCCCGCTCACTTTTTTGGCTTCTTTTCGGCATTTAATCCAGACATCGTAAAGGATGTTGAATTGTATAAAAACAGTATTCCCGAAAAATTTGGAGGTCGTTTATCTTCCGTACTGGAGGTTACTGACCGCGAGGGCAACAAAAAGATCTTTACAGGTTCAGCAGGGATCGGTCTGTTGACAAGCCGGCTAAATGTTGAAGGCCCCATAGTTAAAGATAAGACTTCGTTTATTTTTGGCGCACGCACCAGCTATTCTGATTGGCTATTGAGTTTACTACCCGCTGAATATAAACACAGTCACGCTTCCTTTTATGATCTTAACCTTGATATCAGCCACCAAATTAACAAGAATAACAATATTTACATTACCAGCTACCTGAGCAACGACAATTTTAGGTTAAACAGCGATACCACTTATAATTATAGTAACCAAAATGCAAATATTAAATGGAAACATAATTTCAACACCAAGCTATTCGGGGTATTAACCGCCGGTTACGATGGCTACAAGTATGACATTTCGAGTATTCAAAACCCCGTTGACGGCTATAAACTGAAGTTTAATATCAACCAAACCAATTTTAAGACTGATTTTACCTATTATGTTAACAGTAATAACACGATAGATTTTGGCGTTAGTGCAATCTATTACCAATTAAATCCGGGTGATGAAGAGCCTTACGGAAACGGCTCGTTGGTTGTACCCAACATGGTGCCGGCGGAACACGCGCTGGAGACTGCCGTATATCTTGGCGACAAATATGATATAACCGATGACCTAACGATAAGCGCCGGTGTGCGTTTTTCTGTTTACAATTACCTCGGTCAGCAAACTATAGATAATTATGCCCCAAACCTGCCGCGGTCGTCAAACAATGTTATCGACAGCACCACCTATGGCAAAGGAAAAATCATCAACACCTATTCTCACCCTGAAATAAGAATATCTGCCCGCTATAATTTAAGCGACGACCTTTCCATAAAAGCAGGATATAATACGCTTGCACAATACATTCACTTACTTTCAAATACGACTGCCATCTCTCCTATAGACGTTTATAAGCTAAGCGACCCCAACATTAAACCTCAATACGGCGACCAGGTTTCGCTTGGCTTGTATAAAAACGCAAAAGCTAATACCATTGAGGCCTCGGTTGAAGTTTATTATAAGCGCATCAATAATTACCTCGATTATAAAAGCAGCGCCTCGTTACTGCTCAATCAGCATATTGAACAGGATGTACTGAATACACAGGGCAAAGCCTATGGTATTGAGTTTTCATTGCGAAAAACTGCAGGCAAGTTAAACGGATGGGTCAACTATACCTACTCGCGAACCTTTTTACGTCAAAACGATCCGAATGCGGGTGAATTGATCAACGGTGGCGCCTATTACCCTGCAAATTATGATAAGCCCAACGCATTTAATTTTACGGGTAATTACCGTTTTACACACAGGTATAGTGTTTCATTAGATGTTACCTACAGTACAGGACGGCCCATCACCTTGCCGATTGCCAAATATTATGCCTACGGATCAGAAAGGGTATTTTATTCTGACAGGAATGAATACAGGATACCTGATTATTTCAGATCGGATTTTTCCTTAAATATTGATGGTAATCATAAAGTTCACCAGCGGTTCCACAACTCGTGGAGCGTGGGCGTTTATAATTTAACCGGAAGGCAAAATGCGTATTCAACATTTTTCCAGGAACAGGGCGGCGCTATTAACGAGTACCAGCTTTCCATATTTGCAAAGCCGATACCGTTTATAAATTATAACATAAGGTTTTAAAAAGAATTGTGACTATTTGAAAAGTAAAGAGCTGTATGTTCAAAATAGAAAAGTATTATTTGATTTTCCTTTTACTTATTTTTTTGATGACGAATTGTAAAAAACAAATTAGTTCGTCAGTAACCAGTGCGCCCAATAATTATCTTGTGGTTAATGGCAATATCACACCCAATGATACTACTGTAATTTCGTTGAGCCGTACCGTAAATATATCAGGACAGGCAAATTCGAAACCCGAACTTAACGCTACCATAAGTATTGAAGGGTCACAGGCCGATAGTTATCACTTAACTGCAACCGGTAACGGAAACTATGTATCCGCCCCGCTAAATTTATCACCAACACAGAGTTATCGTTTAAAAATCACAACAGGCGACGGCAAACAGTATGCATCGGACTTTGTACCGGTTAAGAATTCCCCGCCAATTGATACAATAAAATATACCGTCAAAAATAGCGGACTGCAGATCAATGTAAACACGCACGACCCCGCCAATAACACCCATTATTACAGGTGGGATTATACCGAAACGTACATTATCCATTCCTTGTATTACTCCCATTTCATGGTAGTAAATCATGACACAACAGCTGTGCGGCCAGCAGACCAGCAAATCTACCAATGCTGGGTAAATGATACTTCCAGCACGATCGTTTTGGGCACGTCGGCAAAATTATCAGAAGATATTATCAGCGATCAGCCGATTATTGCTATTCCATTTAACTCCGAGAAGGGATTTATCCGTTATAGTATATTGGTTAAACAACATGCATTAACCGCCGATGCCTTTAATTATTTTACGCTGCTAAAAAAGAATACAGAACAACTGGGCAGTATTTTTGACGCGCAACCATCGGCGTTAGAAGGCAATATACACTGCACATCAAACCCGGCTGAACCAGTAATAGGTTACGTAACCGCAGGAACAACAACTCAAAAACGCATATTTATTGATCATAACAATCTTCCTGGCTGGGCTACGTCAAAGGCAGATGCTGCCTGCTCGGCGGATACGCTGCTTTATATTCGTGCAATTACGTTTCCGACAGGGGGGGGGGTAGTTTACCGTGAGGTGCATGACCTTATTTATGGCGGGGTAAAAACACCTATTGACAGCGTAGGGCACTATCCCACGGGGGGCTTCACAGCTGCATTCCCGCAATGTGTTGACTGTACATTGAGGGGCGTAAATAAACCGCCTGCATTTTGGAAATAAAGAAATGATATTGAAACAGAGATATATTATTTTAACAGTAATAATGTTGATTGCATTTGCCTGTAAAAAGCAAATCAGCTCGTCCGTTACCGGTGCACCTAATAATTACCTGGTGGTAAACGGAAATATTATGCCTAATGACACCACAACGATCAGCCTTACCCGGACGGTAAATATTTCTGGAAACGCCAATTCCAAACCTGAGTTAAATGCTTCGGTTAGCGTGGAAGGTTCGCAGGGAGCCCATTATAACCTGGCAGCGAACAGCAATGGCACCTACGTTTTGGCGCCAGTAAACTTGTCAGCCGCGCAAAATTATCGCCTGAAAATTACGACCAGCGACGGTAAGCAATTCGCTTCGGATTTTGTACCTGTGAAGAATTCGCCGCCAATTGACACGATTAACTATGGAATTCAAAGTAAGGGTCTCCAAATCAATGTAAATACCCATGATCCGGCTAACAACACGCATTATTACCGATGGGATTACACTGAAACCTATATTATTCACTCCCTATATAACTCGCACTATATGGAAGTAAATCATGACACCACTGCCCCCCGGCCAGCCGGTAAAGAAATATACCAATGCTGGGCCAGCGATACCTCCAGCACTATTGTTTTGGGCTCGTCAGCGAAATTATCCAAAGATATCATCAGTGCGCAACCTGTTATCGCTATCCCTTCAACTTCCGAAAAAATACATATCAGGTACAGTATTATGGTAAAGCAATATGCTTTAACTACAGATGCCTACAACTATTTTGTATTGTTAAAAAAGAACACCGAACAGTTAGGCAGCATTTTCGATGCACAGCCCTCCGAGCTAACTGGGAATATCCATTGTTTAACAAACCCGTCTGACCCGGTAATCGGATTTGTAACAGCAGGTTCAGTTAGCCAGCAGCGCATTTTTATTGATAATGCAAATTTACCTGCATGGCAGGCCGATCTTCCATTTAAAGGCTGCTCGGCAGATACGCTTGTGTATATTTATACCATACCAAGATCTGTTCCCCCGCAATTAATTTTTCAGGTTAAGGAATTTATTTATACAGATGTAATGATCCCAATTGACTATGTCGAAGGCTTTTACCCAAACAACGGCTACACCGCAGCATTCCCCTATTGTGTTGACTGTACTTTAAGGGGAACTAACAAGCAACCCTCATTCTGGAAATGAAAACAATAAATAATTAACCGCAATGCTCCGCATATGAAGAACGCAACAGTTATTTTTTTCGCATTGGTAAGTTTGGCAGCAGGCCATGCAATGGCACAGCAGGCCGTGCCCGCCGAAATGGCTCCCATTCAAAAAAACCTCAACGATTACAATACCAATTCGTTGCAGGAAAAACTATTTGTACATACAAACAAAAACTCATGTACGGCCGGGGAATTGTTATGGTTTAAAATTTATAATGTCGACGGCATTTACCTGCACCCGATAAACATCAGCAAAGTGGCTTATGTTGAGGTGCTGGATAATAACCAAAACCCGGTACTGCAAACCAAAATAGCGATGAAAGATAACGGGGGAGATGGGTCTTTGTTTATCCCCCTAACAGTGCCAACGGGCAACTACACCCTGAGGGCCTATACCAATTGGATGAAGAATTTTAGCACGGATTATTATTTCTCAAAAAAGATCACCATTATCAACCCCCTAAAAAGCCCTGAAGCCGTTGGCAAAACAAACGCAACCGCGTATGATATACAGTTTTTCCCTGAAGGAGGTGAACTGGTAAATGGCATGGAAAGCGTTGTTGGTTTTAAAGTAGCCGACCAGTGGGGCAAAGGCCTAAACTTTAAAGGTGCAATTTTAAACGAAAAAAATGACACCGTTGCGAGGTTTGCCCCCCTTAAATTCGGCCTGGGTCATTTTACCTTTAAGCCGGAGAATTTTGGCGTTTACCACGCGATGATAAAAATAGATGGTAAAGAAATTCAAAAAAAGTTGCCGGTTATTTACGCAAAAGGGTACGTAATGAATTTAACAGATAACGGGTCTGGAACGCTATCTGTTAAGGTAAACTCAAACTTAACAATAGAAAACCTCTACCTTTTTGCCCAAACCAGGAATGCAGTAAAACTTATTGAAACAACAGTTTGTGATAACGGCACAGCAAATTTCACGATTGATAAAAGCAAACTGGGCGATGGTATTTCGCAAATTACTATTTTCAATGGTGAGCGCAGCCCTGTTTGCGAACGACTTTATTTTAAAAGCCCCCAAAAGCACTTAATGCTAAGCGCCGCGACTAGTGGGGGTGGATATGGGCTCCGTAAAAAGGTTGAAGTCGCTATTACTGCTAAAGGCCAAAATGGAATGCCCGCAGCTGCTGATCTTTCTGTAGCTGTTTACCGGCTCGACTCCCTGCAATATGACGATAAAATGGACATCCTGAATTATTTATGGTTAAGCGCAGACCTGAAGGGAACCATTGAATCACCTGAATATTATTTCAACAGCAATGACGCATTGTGGCTGGAAGCTGCTAATAACCTAATGCTCACCCAAGGCTGGCGCAGTTTCTCATGGAAAGATGTATTCGAAAACAAACCCCGGTCATTTACATTTTTACCAGAATTTAATGGTCCAATCATCAATGGTAAAATCACTAACCAATTAGGCCAAAAGCCGGCTAAAGATGTTTTTGTTTACCTGGGCATACCTGGCAAAAGCGTTCAGTTATATGCTTCAAAGAGCGACTCCCTTGGCCGTTTAACTTTTAATATGAAAGCTTTTTATGGCCCTTCAGAAATTATTGCGGAAACCAATACCGAAATCGACACCAATTACCATATCGATATATTGAGTCCCTTTTCAGAACAATTTACAAAAGTAGTGCTACCTCATTTTACCGTTACCCCGGCTATGGAAACAAGTTTTGAAGATCAAAGCCTGGCAATGCAGGTGCAAAATATTTACAATGGCCCCTTATTAAAGCAGTTTAATGAACCCCGGGCCGATAGCGGCGCTTTTTATGGTGAGCCGACAAAAACTTATTTATTGGATAATTATACCCGGTTTACAACTATAGAAGAAATCATGCGCGAATACGTCCGAGAGGTAAACATTAGCCGCCCGCATGAACAATTCAGGATAAAAGTAGTTGATGGCGTTGGCTTTTTGAGTGAAAATGACCCGATGGTATTAGTAGATGGTATTCCATTTTTTAAGGCAAACAAGGTATTCGCAATTGACCCGCTTAAATTGCGCAAACTTGAAGTTGTGCCCTATACCTATTACCTGGGTCCTTCTACCGAACAGGGTATATTCAGTTTTACGAGCTATAAGAGCGATTTCGGCGGTGCCGAGATTGACCCGCATGCCGTGGTTATAGATTACGAAGGCCTTCAAATGCAACGACAATTTTACGCGCCGGAATATGATACCGAACAGAAGGCATACAGCAGAACACCTGATTTCAGGACAGCATTGTACTGGTCGCCTAATGTTGTTACCGGCACCGATGGCAATAAAAATGTTTCATTTTATACCTCTGATTTGCCTGGGAAATATGTAGGTGTAATCCAGGGCATCACCCAAAATGGCGATGCCGGCAGCCAAACGTTTACTTTTGAAGTGAAACCCTATTTAAGCGCTCAAACAAATAAATAGAAAGGGTCGCTTATTTATTAACCCACACGTTAATGGCTAATAAATTAGGCTGGCGCCGAAAAATTTTGCCATCTGCTTATTCCTTTCCTCTCGGTAATAAAGACTCAAACCCAGACTTAAGCATACCGTAACTGGAAGCAAACATTGCTAAATTGAAAAAAATTTAATTTTCTGACGTAACTCCTACCAATCATATGGGATTAATACTATATTTGTAGCATTGATTTTAGCTTTGGCACAGATCGCATTATGACGTACATGACAAAGGGTTAAGGCAGCAAAAATAGTGCAGGCAATTGCAATGTGAACAAAATGAGGCGTTGTATGGTTACCGGTAAACCATAGCGACCGTGAAACGTGTACACGGATGAACCCAAATAGGGGGATTGATTAACTGATATACAAGAGAACGGCTTGCGGTAATGCGTCCGGTATTGTATTACCTGTCCAATGCTATAATAAACAATAAAAAGGATTGTGAATTGCGCATTTGCCGCACAATAACGATCATAGTCATTGCTATATTTGATCAGGACAAATAACCTCGTTGTTTAAGAAATGCTGACACTTTTATACTTTTGTTTATCCCTACCTGTGTCATTCATCTTTTCTATTGCCGATCGATATTCAACACTATTGAACTTGATTTTCTCGTAAAATAAAAGCCTTAAAAAGGCAATATTGGTAACAAGGTATCTTTTAAACAGCCTCCTCGGCTCTAAAAGCAAGCGGTATAACCATTCAAGGCTGTTCCTTTGCATCCACATTGGTGCCCGTTTTTGCAATCCTACAAATACTGGCAAGGCACCACCGATACCGATCATTACAGAATGGATCCGGCCTTTCATTTCAGCCATCCACCACTCCTGCTTGGGGCATCCCAGGGCAACAAAAACGATATTGGCGCCCGATTGATTGATGTTATCAACAATAGCCGATTTTTCAGCTTCAGTTAGATACCTGAAAGGAGGAGAATAGATTCCTGCAATGTTTAACAATGGGTAGTTTTCTTTTAAAAAAACTTTGGCATGCCCTATCAATTCGGGCGCGCCGCCGTAAAAATAAACAGAAAGGTTTTCTTTAATCGATCTTTCTATCAATAAAGGAAGCAGTCCCATCCCGTCAACCCTATGCTGCTCAATACCATATAAAAACTTAAAACTTTTCGCCAAAGGCATGCCATCAGGGGTTGTAATTTCAGCATCGTTAATTATACGCTGAAAAGACTTTGACCTATGAGCTTCAACCAGCATGTGCGCGTTAGCAATACAAACATATGAGGATCTTTTTTCTCTGCCCAAAGCAAGAATAAAAGTAACAAATTCTTCATATGCTCCCCAGGATACATCGATTGATAAAATTCTCTTTCTGTTCAACATTGCGGGTAGTGTTCTTATTATTAACAG
>NZ_CAIWNH010000119.1 GCF_903913935.1 uncultured Mucilaginibacter sp. | reverse complement strand
TGTATCAATTTACCCGCCTTCAGGATAATAAGGCTAAGCCTATTGACGATAAAAATGTTTGTCCGTCCGGCTTGGCATAAGGGTGTATGCAAACAAAAAGCGGACAAGGCGAAAACCCGCCATTGGCAGGGCTAAGGTTTCCGGACCCTTAACGCCACATCCTGATAAAGACTGCCCCAATTATTGTTGCCTGTATTATTGGGCAAGCCGGCAGAAGTGCGGAGAGCGTCGAGGTCGGTATCATCGTTTTTCCATACCCAGGCACAAACAGAAAGCCCGCGGTTATACACCGAATCTAAAAAGCTTTGCGGGTTCATTAGCGCACCGGCATTCATGGGTGCCGTTTCGCCAAAAATTACGGGAATATTATTTTGTTTAAGCTTACCCAACCTGGCGCCAATATTCGCGTCGCTAACCATCAGCCACTTTTCATAAGCGTGCGCATCAAACAGGATATTCATTTTACCTGTTAAAAATGCGGGGCCTTTATTGTTGAGTACGCTTTCATCCTGCCCCTGTTCAGCGCAGGGGATCAGTATAATGTTGTTATTCCCCGTATTGCGGATAACGCCGGTAAGGGAATTCATATCACTCATCCATACATCATCCGTATAGCCATCGGTGCGATCATACCGGTAGGGCTCGTTCCAAACTTCTATCCAAACATCCGGCTGGTTTTTAAAGTGTGCCGCCCACTGCTGTAAAACTGTTTGAAAATTGCCCCACCAGGCGGTTTGTGTGGGGCGCCTACCTGTAAACAGCGTAGCCTGGGTACCATCCCAGCCAAAAGCACAAATAATGGTAATGCGGTTGCTTCTGCGGTTACTGTCAACCACCGTTTGCAGCGAATGCAGGTAGGAGCCATTTGAATCTTTTATAACTCCACCCGAAACCGGCGTTTCTTTTGCGTTCCCTATAAATTCCCTCGCTATATCCATATGCCAGCTTTTCATATCGCTGCCGCCTGCGCCAAATACATGAAACGCGTTGGCGCCTATTAATTGAACCGGGTTTAAATGGTAGGTAATTTTAGTGCCCGATGTTTGATAGGCAGAGGTATCTGTTATTGTTGGTTGGATAACAACTGCATGAACCGGGCTTTTTTTACAGGCTGCAAATAAAAAGCAACTAAGCGCCAGGGCTACTAATTGGGAAATTAAGAAACGGTTAAACATCGATCTGACTTGGAAAGGACCGCCGAAAGATAGTAAAATATTCGCCTAAAGGCGATTATCAAAAACCGGCAGGCCGAACCCGGATCATATTTTGAGTTGAATAACGGATGCTAAAAACCTATCCATACAATGATGAATTCGCTTCCTTTTAAATCAGATCTTTTAAATGTTTGTAGTTTGATTTAAAGGTATCCATCACCTCATCCATACGGCCGTTTAGCATCAGTTTAGTCATGGATAGCGCCATGCCCTTCACCTGTTCAAATTCCACTTTAGGCGGCATCGCCAGCGCATTAGGGTCGGTCATGATATTCACCAAAGCGGGGCCTTTATACATAAAAGCCTCCTTGAGCGCCTGCTCAATATCATCGGGATCACGCGCGGTAATTCCTTTTATTCCCATGGCCTGTGCCACCAAAGCAAAGTCAGGGTCAAGCATATCAGCTTGCCAGTCGGGTAAGCCGGCCACTTCCATTTCCAGCTTCACCATACCAAGCGAGCGGTTATTGAAAACAATAATTTTTACCGGCAGTTTGTATTGGGTGATGGTAGCCAGATCGCCCAGCAGCATGGATAAGCCACCATCACCGCATAAGGCGATCACCTGCCTGCCCGGGCAAGCCAGTGCAGCGCCTATAGCCTGCGGCATGGCATTTGCCATCGAGCCATGGTTAAATGACCCAAGCATTTTACGTTTGCCGGTGGCCTGGATATACCGGGAGCCCCATACGCACGACATGCCTGTATCAACGGTAAATATGGCATCGTTTGCCGCCAGTTCATTTACCAGGCTGGCAACAAATTCCGGATGGATATTTCCTTTCTTGCCGCGGTCATCCACATAAGTTTGCATTTTACTTTTTACCGCATCATATACCTTTAATTGTGCTTTTAAAAAGCTGTCGTCCTTTTTCTGCTCAATCATTGGCAACAACGCTGTTAAGGTGTCTTTTACAGATCCAAATAAACCCATGCTCACTTTTGCCCTGCGCCCAATACGCTCTGGGCGGATTTCGATCTGCACAATTTCGCAATCAGCCGGCATAAACTGGGTGTATGGGAAATCTGTCCCCAATAAGATGAGCAGGTCCGACTCATGCATACTATGGTAAGCCGCCGGCAAACCCAGCAAACCGGTCATCCCAATTTCGTTGGGGTTATCATACTGGATATCCATCTTCGCCCTGAAAGAGTAGCCCACCGGGGCATTTAGTTTTCGGGAAAGTGATACTACTTCATCATGCGCATCAGCAGCACCAATGCCGCAAAAAATGGTTATTTTATGATGACGGTCAACTAAAGCAGCCAGTTGGTCAAGGTCTGCAGTGGTTGGCTTTATTTCTGCAACAGGGTTAAACACCTGCATCGCCGTGGTTGATTCTTCCGCGTCAACTCCTGTCAAATCGCCGGGTAAAGCAATTACCGCCACCCCTTTTTTGTTCAGCGCCGCCTGAATGGCCCCCTGCATCATGCGCGGAAACTGCTTTGGTGTGGTAGCTACCTGGTTGTAAACGCTGCAATCGTCAAAAAGCTTGATCGTATTGGTTTCCTGGAAATATTCTGTACCATATTCAAAACTGGAAATGGTTGAAGCAATAGCGATAACGGCAGCCCCTGACCTGTTGGCATCATACAACCCGTTAATGAGGTGTACATGGCCTGGGCCGCTGCTGCCCGCGCAGCAGGCAAAACCATTTAGCTGGGCCTCGGCGCCAGCAGCATAAGCGCCCGCTTCCTCATGCCGAACATGGATCCACCGGATACTGCCTTCGCGCCTTACCGCATCGTTTACATTATTTAAACTATCGCCGGTTACAGCATAAATTCTTTTTACCCCTGCATTTACCAGCATTTCAACCAATTGATCTGCGACACTCTTTGCCATAATAAACTTATATTTACGTATCCATTATGCTAACCAATTAAGTCGGATAGGGTTTTAAATATTGAAATTTATGGGACAAATAGTTATTGTGGCTTACAAACCAAAGCATGGCAAAGCCGAAGCATTGAAAGCTTTAACCAAAACCCACGTGCCGCGCCTTAAAAAAGCGGGCCTTGTAACAAATCGTAAGCCAATAATAATGGCGGCCACAGACGGCACTATTATCGAAGTTTTTGAATGGCTATCGCAGGAGGCCATAAACAATGCCCATCATAACCCTGCCGTTATACAAATGTGGGCGGAGTATGCGGAGGTTTGTGAATATGTGCCGCTGAATACCTTGCCGGAGGCTAATAATATGTTTGCCGGATTTACGCCAATTGACTGATGATGAGGGAACCGATAAAAAATATCAGCTTAAAATTTAACTGCCCGGTTGAATGGAACAGTATGGAGCCTTTGGCCTTCCTTTGTATGGTCGTTTTCGGCAAAATCATAACGTCTATTTTGAATTATCCGACTGATTTATTTATGTTTAAACAGCGAGTTATAAGAGAATAACCACTCCAAAGAAAATAAATACCCGAAAAATAGATTTATAGCAACGTGTCGGGTACAAAAAAAAGAGACCGCATCAATTAAATATGATACGGCCTCTTTTTATATTTTAATACCTATTCCGGCTTATCCGTCATGCATCAATGACTAATGATAAGTGACTAAAACGGCAGATCATCTTCATCAGGCGTAGCGCTGATGTCCGCAGGTGGAGCATATTCAGGGCTTGCGCTTGCACCTGCAGGGGCCAGCATATTTATTTTCCATAACTGCATCGAGTTAAAATAGCTCTTTTTG
>NZ_CAIWNH010000118.1 GCF_903913935.1 uncultured Mucilaginibacter sp. | reverse complement strand
TGATAACCCTGAAAACATGGCTGTGGTCATCTTTTCAAGATCATATACCGGTTTCCAGCCCCAATCTTTTCTTGCTTCACTATCGTCTATTGAGTATGGCCATGAGTCGGCTATACTTTGCCTGAAATCCGGCAAAAAATCACATGTAAAATCAGGCAAATGGACATTTATCGCCTTAATTAATTCACCTGGGGTAAAACTTAGCCCGGAAAGATTATAAGATGACCTTATCTTAATTTTATCTGAAGGTGCTTCCATTATATTGAGCGTAGCCTGCAATGCATCATCAATGTATATCATAGGTAAACACGTATTTTGAGTCAAGTAGCAAATATAATTTTCTTCTGTTATTGCCTTATGAAACATATCAACAGCATAATCTGTAGTACCGCCACCGGGCATTGACTGATAACTGATCACCCCCGGATATCTTAACGAACGAATATCAATACCATAACGCTTATGGTAGTATACCGACCAGTTTTCTGCGGCTACTTTACTCACGCCGTATACGGTTGTTGGGTCAAGGTATGTATGTTGCGGCGTATGTTTCTTTTGGGCGCTGCCACCAAAAACCGCGATGGAACTCGGAACAAAAACCTTTTTTAGGTCAAATGATCTTGCAACTTCAAAAACATTTAAAAGTGTGGTCATATTTAAATTCCACGCCCAAACAGGATCAGCCTCGCCCTTTGCTGAAAGAATTGCAGCAAGATGATATATTTGAGTTATATTATGTTTTTTACAAATGTTTGCCAGGTCGGCCGCATTTGTGGCATCGAGTTTTTCAAAGAAACAGCAAGGCGAATCTGGCATAAAAAGATCAGACCCAATAACGTGGTTTATGCCAAACGCGTTTTGTAAAACGGGAAGCAAGGCAGTTCCAATCTGGCCATTTGCCCCAATAACTAAAATTTTATCTGTATACATATTTTATAATCAAATTAAGCTGTAAGTTCCTTTTAATTCCACCAAATGTTTTTGGCTTTCAGAAGCTTCCTGTTACTGATTGATCCAAATGTTAGCAAAAAAGGCTATTTTTTCTTTTATTTAAGATCAATTTTATGAAAGTAGAAATTAAGTTGCTTAGAGGGAGAGCCCTTAGGGGGGCTTATATAGCGCAAACGTTTGAAAAAGGGGATAATTTCAGGTTATACCCCCTTTATATTATAATTTGTGCCTTAATTACCCATCATATAAGCAATTAGTAAAAATTTAATAATATCTTTAAATTTGACAGCTTAATTAATAGCTTCTTATTTGGGTTTTTTATAAATGTCATCAAAGCCAACTACGATAACGGAAATTGCTTCTATTTTAAATATTTCGGCATCTACGGTGTCAAGGGCGCTCCATGATCATCCCAGTATTGGATTAACAACGCGATCAAAGGTCAAAAAATTAGCCAAAGAACTTAATTATGAGCCTAATCAAACAGCGATATTTTTTCAAAAAGGAAAGACCTATACCATTGGTGTAATATTGCCGGAACTTTCTGAATCATTTTTTTCCACCGCAGTTAGCGCTATTGAAGATACAGCCTACAAAAAAAACTATACTGTACTATTGGCCCAATCGCACGATAGTGAACTAACTGAAAAACAACTGGTTGAAAAGATGAAGAATCACCGGGTAGATGGCCTTTTGGTTTCAGTTGCCAAAAACACTTCTACCTTTGACCACTTCAGGTCATTGGAGAAATACAACATACCCATAGTTTTTTTTGATCGCGTCCCCGAAATACCCGATATTCACTATGTAGGGTGCAATATGGAAACCGGTACAATTGAGGCTGTTAATTATTTATTAAAAAAAGGACATCGCGCAATTGGAATGATCAATGGGCCTAAAACATTACTGGCCAGTGGTCAGCGTCGTGAAGGTTATATTAAAGCAATGATTGGGAACAGGCTTAAATTTGATCCGTCGTTAGTGGTAAGTTGTGACCTGACTGAAGATGGAACGAAAGAGGCATTGAATGAATTATTAGCCAGTAAAAGAAAGCCTACGGCAATTGTAACTTTTAATGATTATGTTTCATTGTTTGCTATCAAATATGCGCGAAGCCTCAATATCAGTATAAATACTGATCTGGCGTTTGTAAGTTATGCTAACCTGCCGCTGATAAACTATATGGATCATACCCCTGTTGCATCGGTTGAGCAGTTCCCGTATCTCCAGGGGCAAAAAGCGACCGACATATTACTGGACCTGCTTAATCAAAAAAATTTAAAGACCCAGGAACACGCCGCCTATTACAGAATTATTATCGAATCGCAATTGATAGAAAATAAAAAAGGGTTCCTTTAAAAAGACGCTCAAACGTTTGCGCAAATATTTAACACATCCGTTATGTATGTTTGGTTGATCAACAACCAATTTATGTTTGATAACATCCTTATTAGCTTCGGCTTAAATCCTTCTGATTATACTATTCAGCCTTTTGGCTCCGGTTTAATTAACCATACATTAAAAGTATCCGGCAATGCAGGAGATTTTATTCTTCAACAAATCAATGTTAATGTTTTTAAATCTCCGGAGGATATTGCCGAAAATTTATCTTTATTAAATAAACATTTCAAAAAAACCAAATCTGATTATCTCTTCGTAGCCCCCTTGCCGGCGATTTCGGGCGATTTTTTAGTTAAATCAGCATCCGGCAATGTTTTCAGGTTGTTTCCATTTGTAAAGGGATCGCAAACCATCAATTTTATAAGCTATGAAAAGGAGGCATTTGAAGCAGCAAAGCAGTTTGGCAAGTTTACGCGCTTACTTAACGAGTTTGAAATTGGGCAACTGAAGTATATTTTGCCAGATTTTCATAATCTTACATTAAGATTTCAACAATTCAAAACCGCCCATCAAAATGCACCAGGAGAGCGATTAGACCCGGCCTCAAATGAAATTAAGGAAGTATACAAACATGATTATATTTTACAAACCTATAAACGGCTGATTGCCAATAATGAGATACCACTGAGGGTTATCCATCATGATACCAAAATCAGCAATATCCTGTTCGACGAGCAGCAAAATGGATTGTGTGTAATTGATTTGGATACCGTAATGCCGGGATATTATTTGAGTGATGTTGGAGATATGATGAGGACCTATCTGTCACCTGCCAATGAAGAAGAGGCCGATCTTTCTAAAATTCATATCCGGGAAAACTTTTTTTACGCCATATGCAAAGGGTACCTGTCGGAAATGGGGACGGTGTTAAGTGAAACAGAAAAAAAATATTTTATATTTTCGGGAGAATTGATGATTTATATGCAGGCCATCCGCTTTCTGACAGATTTTCTTAATAACGATATTTACTACGGAACTAAGTACCCCGGACATAATTTAAACAGAGCCAGAAATCAGTTTACATTGCTAAACAAATACGTTGAGGCTGAAGAAAAATTCAGGCAAATGATGATCGAAGCGGAAAGAGATTTATCAACTGTACCAGATTTTTGACGTTTAATGAAGTTATCCAGAGCCATTTTCACATGAACTTACCTGTGCTTTCAAACTGAGCAATAGTTGATGCGAATAATGGTCGACACAAACAAGTAAGCACCCGTCTTCCCTCGGGTGCTTTTAACTATTTAATTAACTGGTATTATAAGAACGTAATGAAGATCTTGTTTATCTGGAAGGTGCTTTAAACGAGTTTAGTCCCCCTGTCAAGGAATTTCAAATAACTCGCCGGGTCATAGTCAGCTCCGCTGGACGGCACCAGCAAGTTGCCATTATTGTCGAGCAGTACATAAAATGGCTGTGAGTTTGCCTGGAGCTTTTCCGCTTGCAAATCGCTCCATTTGTTGCCGATTGTTTCGATTCTTTTGCCTTGGGCATTCACCGTCTGTTCTCCTTTCGCCAGGTCGGTTTTATCATCCACATAAAGCTGTATGAGTACATAATCCTGACTAATTCGTTTATACACCCCCTTGTTCGGCCATACATTGGCCTCCATCTTTCGGCAGTTTACGCAGGCATGCCCTGTAAAATCAATCATCACGGGTTTGTTCATTGATCTGGCATAAGCCATTCCCTCCTGATAATCAAAAAAAATATCCAGGTTAAGTGGCGCCTGGAAAATATCTGGATACTTACGTTGAATATGTTTTGCATTGAAGACGTTAGCGTTGTTTCCCATCAGCGTTGTTATATACAAATCAAAGTCCTGGGTTGATTGCGGCGGCAAAAAAGCCGATATAGACCTTAAAGGCGCACCCCATAAACCAGGTATTATGTACATCGTAAATGCCAATACGACTATGGCCATAAACAGTCGCGGTACTGACAAGTAGTTTAGTTCGCTGTCATGGCTAAACCTAATCTTGCCCATTAAATATATACCTATTAAGGCAAAGATGATGATCCAGAGCACCAGGAACGCTTCCCTGTCAAACCATTGCCAATGATAGGCCAGGTCGACGTTACTCAGGAACTTTAAGGGGAGGGCCAGTTCAAGGAAATCCAATACAACTTTCACGCTGTTGAGCTAGCCACCTGATCTCGGTTAGGAATGCATGAGGCTGGGGAACATGGCGAATAAGGTGAAAGGGATTGACAACGCCAGCGCAAAGCCAAACACCCCAATTGCAGGGCCTAAAAATGCGCCGGTTGTTGCTGCTTTTACCTGATCCCAAAGCCTGCGGCCCCTTAAGCAATTCTAATATAAATTAAAATGAAAAACCCTCGCAAGTACATCGGTAGTTGCGAGGGTTTGTACTCAGAGCGGGACTGTTCTCGAACCAATTTATCGAAGACTTGAAGCGAATAGTGGCTTTGGTGGCTTGAGGGACACTTTTGAAATATCTAAGCAGGATTGAGATCGAACCGCCATCACGTATCGCATTGTAAGTTCAATATTTTTTTAATTCAAAAATTAATATAATCCTTGACCATAAGAAGGTTATTTTAAAGAGATCCTTTTAAGAATAAGAAGTTTATATTTCAATTCGAATTTGATTTAATACGGAAGGTATATTATTAAAGGCAACATTCGTTACATAGCCAGGGGCTATAAAAACATTTTTAGTATACCACGAAATTTCATCCAGTATTAAGGGTGAACAAGTTGTATCAATTTCACATAGTTTTATATTGAACCCTCTTCCGTCGGCTTTAACAATCGCCTCTTTCTTCGTCCAGACTCTATAAAATGTCTCATAAATGGCAGTTGAATTGGTAATATTGGTCAACTCGCTATTAGCTAAAATACCCTTGTAATCAGTGATATGTATTGGATTTACCCTTTCTATATCAATTCCTATCCTGCCATGAGTTGTGATGGCGCAAACCACATAGTTGTTGGAATGAGCTATATTAAAGTCTAAATTGCTCTCAAAAAAAGGTCTATTGAATTCTGTATATTTCATATCTGCTATACATAAATTTGCTCCTATATGCTGTAATGACCTTATTAATAAAGCTTTGCCAATAATCGAAGCCGTTGCATCTTCCCATCTACGAAACGAGCCAACTCTTTTTTGCTCCCTATCCGGTAATTGTAAGTAATAAAAATCGAATTTTTCTTTATCCAGTAGTTGATCAAAAAATGACGAATAAATATTAATAACGGATTTCATATTCGTATTTTATTTTTTGAATTTCTTTTTTACGTTCAACCGGGCTTTGATAATATATACTTATAACTAAATCCCTGCTTTACCGTTTGCGGTCAAAGTCAGTCAATATAGTTTAAAGCAATTTTGGTAGCTATTTTCTCATTTATTTTATTGGCAATAGTTATTACATTTGGCGATTTCATCATGGTAATGTGATTGCCGGTAACATTACACATTTCCAAATTTTCAGCATAATTCTTCCATCCATAACTCTCATCATTTTCAGAAGATTGAGCTATAGATGTTGAATCATTAGC
>NZ_CAIWNH010000117.1 GCF_903913935.1 uncultured Mucilaginibacter sp. | reverse complement strand
GGTACATTGACCAAATAATCAACCGCAGTTCCTGCATAGTTAAACTCTGGTTCTAGCCACATCGTCCCTAAATACACATCCAAGTTTTCAGCCGGTGTATAAATGTAAGTTTGGTCAAGATTCAGCGTGTCACCTATGGTGATTCGCCTTAAATCAGAGTCAAATTTATCATTCAATGCGCCTCTTAAATAACACCTTTGGCAATTGTAGGACAGCTTTTTTAAATTGGCAATTCGTATCATCGACCACTTGTCATACAAACTCGCAATTGGCGAAACCAACCCTTTGGCATAGCCAAATACTATCGGCTTTCGCAAAAAGCTAGGCAATAGCAACAACACGAGCTTATCATAATCGAGTTTATACCACATACGTTATGTTGTCAAAGTTTGGAATCATAAAATACCCAGCATCAGGTATCGTCCGAACATCAATAACTTGCGCAGCCAAATAAGTACCCGTATTAATATCAATCACCTGAGACTCGGC
This sequence comes from uncultured Mucilaginibacter sp., assembly GCF_903913935.1. Taxonomy (GTDB): domain Bacteria; phylum Bacteroidota; class Bacteroidia; order Sphingobacteriales; family Sphingobacteriaceae; genus Mucilaginibacter. The sequence continues at coordinate 1,516 of NZ_CAIWNH010000117.1, read as the reverse complement.
ATTGATGATATTTGGAATATTTACGCCTTCCGCCTGTTGCAACGCATCTACTAAATGAGCCAAAACCAATTCGCCGTTAAAAGGCAAAAGCTTCATATAAGCATTAATCGTATCTTGCACGGGATAGTTTCCGTTTAAAATGCTCATTCCATCAGCGAGTAAAACCAATGGATCTATAAAAATATGCATCGTCAACAACAAAATATCTGGCAAATTATTGACCACAATATATTTTACCCCGCAATCCGAAATTTCTTTGAAATAAGCATCCAAACTGGCTTTTTGTCCCGTCGTTATTGGAGCTAAAACACCTGCCGTTTCGGTTGCTGTTTTAATTAATATTTGCCCGCCATTTGACGTGACTGCCGAATATTTTATAATTTGAGAAGCCAAAACCTGATCGGCTGTATAGCCTGTATTGTCGTACACATCTGTGTCGGGGATCAAAGCAAAACCATATTGAAAAGCCAAAGCCTTAGTTCGGTACCACGACGGCGTATGCGCTTTGTCTTGTTGAATTACGGTTTGAACTTCGGCATAGTGGGTGTCGAAAAGCAATTCTAATGTCCAAATTGCAAAGGCAACCACATACACAAATAATCTAAAAATTGCCACCTTACTCGTAGACGTCAATCCCGATAAGTTGCCATCAGATGTAATGCTGTCAAATATTCCTGTCTGTATTTCCGCTACCGTTCTTGCCATTATCCTATTGTAAATGTGGTTCCAATTCTCATTTGTCCAATTCCTACCTGTGTAACTATTTCTAAATCTCTTGCCGTGATCCACAATGCTGGAATTACATTTTTAGCATAAAAATAATCTCGAATCGTAGTATCAATAATAGCATCACTAGGAATAGTCAAAACTTGTCCTGCAACTAAATCATCCGTAATCGACAAACCATTTGCGAGAGCAACCATCAATAAGCTATCTAAACAACCACAATGATTTAGTGAAAAATCAATAAGGCTTTGATTATGAAAGACTGTTTTTTGCATTGCTTCTTAATAATTTATTTTCCTTTTTCAATTCAATTATTTCTAATTGTTGCATCCTGATTTTTCTGTCTTTAATCTTCAATTCCTCTTCGAGCAATAAAAATTTCCGATTCATTATAGCTTCAAATTCCTGATACCTCGACTCATATCTTTGTTTCAAATCATCAAGAATCTCTTTATAATGATGCGAAAGCTTGATGTCATTATCAATAGCTGTCGTTTGAATATTTTCCTCTGCCTGAATGATGTCCACTTTATATTTTCGTTTCGCAAACAAATAAGTAAACATTCCCGTTCCTCCAATAGCTGCCGATAATGCCGCTCCATTTACAAAAATTGATTCTATACCCATTTTAACTATCTTTTAAAAACTGATTAAAGCGAGTTTCAACGCCTTCAAATTCAGGTAAATTATTTAATGTTGTTGTGGCACCTGGTCCACTCGGTGTCGTAACTACAAAACTTAAATTTTTGCAAGCTCCAATAAAATCCGCCATTAATTTCTTCAAGGTTTC
>NZ_CAIWNH010000116.1 GCF_903913935.1 uncultured Mucilaginibacter sp. | reverse complement strand
CATTTTCGCGGGAGCCATCTTTGTTGATGATCACCCCCTGGCCGTCTTCCAGTCCGTTTACAAACGGTCCCATGTATGTATAATCATCGTATTTCATCACTCCTTTACCCTCGGGCTTGCCGTCTTTAAATTCACCGGTGTACACACACCAGCCATAATTAAAGGTGCCGGTGCCGGCTATACAGTTACCCGATGTACATTGCGCACACAAACGGGTAGCAGACATCATCAGGATTATTGCAATTACAGTTTTCATTTATTTGATATTACCAGCAAGTTGTTTGGCTTTTTGGTCATCAGCATCGGCCATAGCCGTGTTTCCCTTATCCCTGTAAAAGGTCGCACGCAGCATATACAATAAATAGTAATCGGGATTAACGGCAATACCCTTAGTTGCTGTTTTTACGGCGTCCTCATATTTATCCAGGTTATATTGCGCTTCTGCAAGGCATACATATCCATCGGGCGCTTTATCATCCAGGGCCATCGCTTTTTGGGCGTCGGCTAATGCTTCGGCGTTTTTGTTTAAATACAAGTAAAGCCTGCATCTGATCCAGAAATACTCTTTGGCATTGGGTATCAATTCAATTGCTTTATTGATAAATGGCAATGCTTTACTGTACTCTTTGGCATTTAGATAAGTGCCTGCCACCTGGTAATAAGGCACCGCGTAACCGGGCGCAATGGCAATGGCCGCATTAAAATCTGCCAGGGCCATTTCAGGTTGTTTTAGCGCGGCATAAACCTCGCCACGGAATTCCAAGAACGATGCATTTTTTGGATCAAACGCAAGGGATTTATTGCAATCACCTAAGGCAGCATTAAAATCGCCGGAATGGAAGTAAACAAGGCTCCTATCGTAATAAGCCTGCGCGTTATCATCCCTTAATGAGATATATTTATCCAGATCCTTTAATGCCTGAGGGTAACGGCCTATATCGTCCAGATCTTTCCCTCTCCCAAGGTAGGCATCCGGAAAATCGGGATTTGCGGCGATACTCTGGCTAAAAAAGGCCAGCGCCTGCTGCCTGTCGCCCAAAACATTATAGGCAGAACCTTTTACAAACAGCATCATAAAATCAGGCTGGTGCGTTTTCAAATAATCATCCACCATTGTCAGAGCTTCCTGCGCTTTATTGATCCGGATGGCGGCCTTTGCCTTTACCACCATAAAATTTGGCGCGCCGCCTGTAATTTTAAAGCCTTTGTCGGCAACCACATAGGCATCCTGATAATTGGCGTTCATCAGGTACAAATTGCCGAGCGCGTTCATACTGTAAAGGCTTTGCGGGTTTTCGACCAATGCTTTTTTAAAGGCGGTAATTGCTTCATCCATTTTCCCTTGTTTGTAAAGATCGGTGCCGGCCTGTTCCGATGGGCTGATATTGGGCTGGCTGAAAGCAACGCCGGCAGCAAGCAGTAAAAGCAGTGATACGATTAGCTTTTTCATTAATATAATTTCTTTAAATAATCACAGTAATAGGTTTGATAAATCATAGTTGATACCGGTGATATATACAATTTCATGTAAGTGTAGGATGAGGTTTTTGTGCGGACTATCCTGACACCATATTTTTTTCCGGCATCATCCATACACGAAAGCTGAACAACCTTATCGTATTGGCCATCTGCAAATTCGTCGCCGATGGTCCATATCTTCAGTTTTAATGCTACCTGGGTATCAACGGATATAGTGAATACAGAATCCTTTGCGTTTACCTGGATCATCCCGGAAACATGCTGTTCCGGGCCATCCTTATCCCCATTAAACTCCAGGGATTTTTGGGTTTGCATATAGGACGTAAAGTGAATGGGCTTAAAAGTTTTTTGTGCAAAAGCTGTAAAAAGCATTCCGATGAGCACAATAGTGGTAAATATCTTTTTCATGGTTAGGTTAGCTATAGGGTCAATCGGTGTATGGTTCCTGGAGGTAGTCGCAGTCATAAACTACCGGATCTGCACCGTCGGTGTTTACCTGTACGTTCATTATTTTGGTGCCATTGGGCTGTTGCTGCCGTGCTATCATTATGGTGTACGATCTGCTATCGCTGCCGTTACAAAGAAAACTCAACCATGTTGTCAGGGACTTATCATCAGATAATGCGTTTTGTTCGGGCGCCATCATTTCAATCTTAAATTTTTTTGCCGGGTCTTCGCCGATAACAATGGTGGAATCTTTCATATTGACCTTAATATCCCCGGAAGTTGCGTTCTTATTTGCCCCGGTAATAATCATGGTGTAATGGATAGGTTTAAATGTTTTTTGTGCAAAAGCCGTAATAAGCAGCCCGCTTAAAATCAGGGTTGTGATTATCTTTTTCATGTTGTTTAGTTTATAAATAAGTTCTCTTCCAACGTGCAGTAGTACCCTTTTCCTGTGCCATTGGGGTACGTGATATTAATCACCATTTCGTTATCCGACCTGTAAGCATACTCGCGTCGGATGGTAGCGGTGCAATTTGTGCCGGCAGCGTCGGTACAAGTAATGATGAGTTTTTTGTTACCGTATTGATCGGTAGTTTCGTCGCCAACCTTTTTTATGGTATAATTTTTATCCTCGTCGCCATCGGCGGCTATTTTTAGAGAGTTATCGTTTACGCTAATGGTAATGCTGCCGTTTTTGGGGCCGGGCAGTGTATTTACTAACTCCCTTGTCATCAGGTTGTCCCGCAAGATGGCCGAATTGACTCTATGGAAATAAAACTGTTTAAACGCCCTGGCTGATTGCTGTCCGGGAGTTTGCGCGAACAATTTGGCGGCGCAAAATAGCAGCAACACCACCAGCAACCATATTAAAACTACTTTTTTCATATTATTTGTTG
>NZ_CAIWNH010000115.1 GCF_903913935.1 uncultured Mucilaginibacter sp. | reverse complement strand
AGTCAAATCGCTTCAGAAATGGAAAAGTTACAAAACAACAACTGCATTAAAAAAATACTCTACCCTTCCGCTTACCATAATAAAGGTTTCAAAGTGGCCGATTTCGGTTTGCGATAAATGCAGTTTAGCAAAACCTACACCTATCAACACAAATGCAGCATACCTTGCAAGTTGAAAAAATTGAAGGCTGGCCAGTTTATTGAATCTGAACATCGGTACAGGGCAGGTGTTTAATAGTTAATTGTAATTACGGTATATTTTTTGATAAACCTGTTTGTAAGCACCCCCTTTTTAGGACAGGTCTAAATTAGACTTCTGCGGGTTAATTGAATTCGAAGTTAAAGTTTTTACAATACCGTTATTATTATTATTAGAACCGCTGTTGAATGTGGTAAACTCTGCGGGGCCTTTTGCGGGGCGGAGTTTTCCACTTTCAACGGCATGGCGATAGCCAATGGGACTTAAACCATTTAGGGATTGATGCGGATGAAAAGCATTGTAATCATTCATCCATTCTTCGGTCAAACCCCTTACCTGTTTAAGATTGTTGAACAGATAGGCGTCCAGAATATCTTCCCGGTAAGTTCGGTTAAACCGTTCCACATAGCCATTCTGCATAGGTTTACCTGGCTTGATGAATTGAAGTTGTATTCCTTGGTCTTTGCAAAACACTTCGAGCGTGTGACTGATAAATTCCGGACCATTATCTACACGAATAGATTCCGGTTTCCCTTTCTCCCATATCACCCGCTCCAACACTCTAACCACGCGTATGGCGGGTAATGAGGTATCTGCTTCAACGGCTAATACTTCGCGGTTAAAATCATCGATGAGGTTAAAAGTGCGGAACTTTCTTCCGTCTGTGAGTGCATCACTCATAAAATCCATACTCCATTTTTTATTGATTGAATCCGGTTGTTCTAAAGCTATTTTTTCTCTGTTTGGCAATCTGCGTTTATGTTTTCTGCGGATATTAAGTTTTAAAAGGTCATACACCCGTTTTACCCGTTTATGATTCCAGATAAGCCCTTCGTTGCGGATGCGACCGTAATACACCCCAAATCCACGCGTAGGATGTTTTTCGGCGAGGCTTTGCAACTTGGCGATGACTTCGCTATCATCTTTGCGGCTTTTGTAATAAGCGGCTGAGGTGGATAGTCCCACTATCCGGCAGGCTCTGACGGTGCTGATGGACGCTTCCGTTTTTATTTCGTCCACCAACAGCCGCTTCCGACAGGGCCCTAGATTTTTTTTTCGATAATGTCTTTGAGTATACGGTGGTCTAAGGCTAAATCGGCATACATCGCTTTCAGTTTTCGATTTTCCTCTTGCAATTCTTTGAACTGCTTTACCTGGTTAACCTCCATACCGGCGTATTTCTTTTTCCAGTTGTAGAATGTGGCTTTACTAACGCCCATGTCACGACATAGGTCGTTGGCATTGCGGCCAGCAGCTTCCTCCTGGATCGCTTTTACGATTTGTGTTTCGGTGAATCTTGTCTTTTTCATAAAGATGAAATTTAGTGCTTCTGTCTAATTTCATCCTATCCGAATTTTGGGGGTGCTTACAAGTTCACTCTTAAAACTAAAAAAGAAACGGCTTGCGTTTACAAAACACAAGCCGTTTCTTTTAACCAAACCAAACAATATTAGTTAAGGCAAATGCGCGAAATATCTGTGTGAGGGCGCATGCCAATCAGCTGAACCATTTCAAGCATATCGTTGCATTTTTCCCATTGAGCAAAGGTCTTTTCCACTTCCTCAACAAAGAAATTATAGCGGTCAATAACTGTGTTGCACACGCCAATGAATTCGCTTTGCTTTCCTGCCATGTCACTCAATGAGCCTAAAAAACCTT
>NZ_CAIWNH010000114.1 GCF_903913935.1 uncultured Mucilaginibacter sp. | reverse complement strand
TGTCATTAAGTTGAGGAAAAAAAGAAGGGAATTAATATCGAATAATGAATTTTCAATGACGAATTACGAAGTTTCTTACTTCATTATTCAACATTCGATATTAAAACTCTTGACTTAATGCACTTGCCCCGTAGGGGCTACCGCTTTGTAGAAATTTTAATTAAATAAAATTGCCCCATAGGGGCTACCCTAAACGTCCAGGGTCGCGAACCTACGGCGCGCGCTTAGAATTTTAGATAATGATTCTACAAAGGGGTAGTGCCGATGGCACATAATAGTGGTTAATATTTAAATAGTGCTATAGCATCTGATATATGAATACACAAAACCTGGCAGGCTATAAATACCTGCCAAACACAGGCAAAAAATTCAATGGTTTTAACCCGGCTACAGGTACCGACCTGCCCGGTGATTTTTACCCGGCAACTTTAGCCGAAGTAGACGAAGCCATGAACCTGGCAGATAAGGCCTTTGCCGAATACCGCTATTTCGACCGGTTTAAAAAAGCTGCCTTTTTACGCAGCATTGCCGATGAGATCAATGCATTAGGCGATGAATTGATTGAACGCGCAATGGCCGAGACGGGTTTGCCTGCGCCCCGTTTACAGGGCGAGCGTGCCCGTACCACCAACCAGATGCACCTATTTGCACAACTGGTGGAAGAAGGTTCCTGGGTGGAAGCTATTGTTGATACTGCCATCCCCGACCGCAAGCCACTGCCCCGTTTGGATATCCGCCAGATGAAGGTGCCCATTGGGCCGGTAGTGATGTTTGGCGCGAGTAATTTCCCGCTGGCCTATTCAGTTGCCGGTGGCGATACGGCTGCTGCATTGGCAGCAGGTTGCCCGGTTGTGGTGAAGGCGCACCCCGCGCATCCGGGTACCAGTGCATTGGTAGCTTCAGCTGTTAAAAAAGCAGCAGAGCAAAACAACATGCCCGAAGGCGTATTTTCTATCTTATATGATAGTGGCTATGCTATTGGGGAAGCATTGGTAAAACACCCCAAAACAAAAATTGTGACCTTTACCGGTTCATTAAAAGGCGGAATGGCCCTGATGAAAATGGCTAACGAGCGCGATGAGCCGATCCCGGTTTTTGCCGAAATGGGCAGCATTAATCCGGTTGTTTTTATGCCGCAGGCAATGGAAGCACGCGCCGAAGAATTGGCAAAAATAGCCGGGCCGATAACCATCAATGCCGGTCAGTTTTGCACCCAGCCAGGCTTATTGATCGCTGTAAAATCACCAGGATTGGAAAGATTCAAAACAGCGCTCGCGGACGCCATTGCTGAGACCAGTTCGACAACTATGCTTACCCCTGGCATTTGTGCCAATTTCAGTAAATTATCCGGAGAGAGGTTTTCTAACGGGGCGGTGTCTACCATCGCTAAGTCTGAACTTACAGATGCTGAACGGGCAAACCAGGGCCATCCAATTGTTACCGAAATATCGGCGGCTGATTTTCTGGCCGACCCTCAATTTAAAGAAGAGGTTTTCGGTCCCTTTTCACTACTGGTAGTTGCTGATGATATGACGCAGGTGCAACAGGTATTGGGCTCATTACACGGGCAATTAACGGCCAGTATTATGGCTGAACCGGGCGAACTGGAAAACTATAAACAACTAACTGATACACTGGCCAATTTGGCGGGCAGGGTAATATTAAACGGCCCGCCAACGGGTGTTGAAGTAGGCAATGCCATCGTTCACGGTGGCCCTTTCCCGGCAACAACAGACAGTCGCTTTACTTCGGTGGGTACTACCTCCATCAAACGTTTTGTACGCCCTGTTTGCTGGCAAAACTGGAGCGATGAGTTGTTGCCCGATGAATTAAAAACCAACAACCCGCTCAATATCTGGCGATTGTTTAATAATGAATGGACTAAGTAGTCATTATGTCATTGGGTCATTGAATAGTTCAATAAAATTCAATTGCCAACCACCCAATGACTTAATGACCTGATGACTCAATGACCTAATGACAAAAACTTTTTTCTGTATAGACGCCCACACCTGCGGTAACCCTGTCAGGCTGGTAGCCGGTGGTGGCCCGAATTTGGTAGGCGATAACATGAGCGAAAAACGCCAGCATTTTCTAAAGGAATATGACTGGATCCGCAAGGGGCTGATGTTTGAACCACGCGGGCATGATATGATGTCGGGCAGTATTTTATACCCGCCTCATGATCCGGCCAATGATGTGGCGGTTTTGTTTATCGAAACCAGCGGCTGCCTGCCCATGTGCGGGCATGGTACCATCGGCACCATCACCATCGCCATTGAGGAAGGATTGATCACTCCAAAAATACCTGGTATTGTCCGGATGGAAGCGCCGGCCGGATTGGTGCTGATCTCCTACAAACAGGAAGGCGGCAAAGTCAAATCAGTAAAACTCACGAATGTGCCTGCTTACCTTGCTGCTGAAAATATAACGGTTGAATGCCCTGATCTGGGTACGTTAACCGTTGATGTAAGCTATGGAGGTAATTTTTACGCCATTGTTGATCCGCAGGAAAATTTTAAAGGGCTGGAAAACCATACCGCCGACCAGCTGATCTCGTGGAGCAGGGTTTTAAGGCAAAGGATCAACGAAAAATACACTTTCGTTCATCCTGAAAACCCAACCATCAACGGCTGCTCCCATATTTTATGGACCGGCAAAACCATTTCGCCAGAGGCCACCGCGCGTAACGCTGTTTTTTATGGGGATAAAGCCATAGACCGTTCACCCTGCGGCACCGGCACTTCGGCCCGTATGGCGCAGTGGCATGCTAAAGGCAAATTAAAAAAAGGGGATAAATTTATCCACGAAAGTATTATTGGCAGCCAGTTTATCGGCACAGTGGAGGATGAAGTAACGGTAGGGGGTAAGCCCGCCATTATCCCCGGCATTGAAGGCTGGGCGAGGGTATATGGCTACAACACCATCAAAATTGATGATGCCGATGACCCGTATGCGTTTGGATTTCAGGTGATATAAAGCAAGCCCCACCCAAACCCTCTCCGCCAATTGGCGGAAGAGGGCTTAAAAAGAACAGATTAATAAACTATAAAAATAAAAAGTCTCCCCCTTTAGGGGGAGATTTAGAGGGGCTGTACTATGAGTAAAGCAATCATCATCGGCGGTGGCGTAATCGGGCTGTTTTCCGCCTATTACCTGCATAAATCAGGATGGGACGTTGAGGTTTTGGACCAGGGCGATCTGGCTGACAATTGTTCATACGGCAATGCCGGGATGATCACGCCGAGCCATTTTGTGCCCCTTGCATCGCCGGGTATGGTGGAGCAGGGTATCCGCTGGATGTTTAACAGCAAAAGCCCGTTCTATGTAAAACCATCATTAAACGGTGAGTTGATAGGATGGGGCCTTAAATTTTTAAAAAGTGCCACCAAAAAGCATGTGGAACGTTCAGCCGGGGGCTTACGGGATATCGCCATGTACAGCCGTGGCTTGTACCACGAATTTGAAAAAGAATCAGGTGTTGAATTTGGTTTGGAGGATAAAGGGATCCTGATGCTGTTTAAATCGCCTAAAGTTGAAGAGGAAGAACTGCACATGGTGGAGAAGGCCACCAACCTGGGCCTCGACGCACAATACCTCACAGCGGCCGAATGCCGCAAACTGCAGCCAGATGTAGAACTGGATATTTTAGGCGCAGTACATTACCATTGTGATTCGCACCTTTACCCTAACCAGTTGATGAAAGGATTGATAAAGTATCTGGAGGCAGCAGGGATAAAGATCCATCGCCATACCGAGGTGATCAGGATCATGCATGATAATGACAAAATAACCTCTGTAAATACGCACAATAAGGAGTTTAAAGGCGATGCCTACCTTATTGCAGGCGGCTCATGGTCGCCGGCCATTGCTAAAATGGTGGGATTGAATGTGCCGCTGATGCCGGGCAAAGGCTATTCCTTTATGGTAAATAACCCGGTAAAAAAAATGAGCATCCCATCCATCTTATGTGAAGCGCGGGTTGCGGTAACCCCTATGAACGGTGGTATCCGTTTTGGCGGCACCATGGAAGTGGGCAAGATCAACCAAAAGGTAAACATGAACCGGGTAAAAGGTATTGTTGAATCGGTACCCAAATATTTCCCGGAGTTTAAATTGCCGGTACCCGATCAGAAAGACGTTTGGTTTGGCTTTCGCCCGGTATCGCCGGATGGATTGCCCTATATTGGCCTGTCACCAAAATACAAAAACCTGGGTATCGCAACAGGCCACGCCATGATCGGCCTGGCATTAGGCCCGGCAACCGGTAAACTTATTGCTGATACCTTTAACGGTGAAAAGCCGGCTGTTGACTTGGGTATATTTGCGCCGGGAAGGTATGATTGATTTCGGTGACAGCGATTTGACAACTTTTCTAAAGAGTTGTCAAATTTGCATTAATCTTAAGTCAGTTTCTCAAGTTCAACGAAAGAAAGTCCTGTAATATTAGCGATAGGGTTTGTATACAAATAGCTTTTTTTCGTGCGCAAAGCAGTTTCTCTCGATTTTTTAATTCCTTTTTCTTTGCTAATTTTTCGTCATTATTCAATAAAATCCTTCACTACTATGGTTTTATGAGCGGAGCAAATTTTGGTACAATTCGTAATTTTCGTCGTCAAAGCAAACGAATGTTACCTTTTCAATTTTATCTGTTTCAGATAAAAATCGGCTTACCGTGTTTACGGCTATTGTTGCTGCTTCTTTTTTTGGAAAGTGATAAATACCTGTGCTAATATTAGGGAAAGCAAGGCTATGGCAATTATTATCAATCGCCAGCTGGAGAGAATTTTTATAACAATTGGTCAGTTTATTTTCTTCGTCATATTTCCCGTTATTCCAAACCGGGCCAACAGTATGGATAACAAATTTTGCCGGCATATTTCCGGCTGTTGTAATTACTGCTTCACCCGTCTTGCAACCGCCTTGCCTGGCGACTATTTTACGGCATTCTTCCAAAATTGCCTGGCCACCTGCACGGTGTATTGCTCCGTCAACGCCACCACCGCCCAAAAGCGATGTGTTTGCCGCATTTACTATGGCATCAACTTTTATTTTTGTGATATCGCCCTTTACTATTTCTATCTTATCTCTCATAATGGTATTCGCTAACAAATATCCAATAATAAAATTCAAAGTAAATAATCAATTACTCAATCAAACACTCACTTAATAACTAATTTTACAAAATGAAAGTCCTGCCCTTTACCATTCCTGTACCTCACGATCGGACCATCATCGTGCTGGAAGAGGTATTGCCGCATTTTTACACTTACCTGCACCGCCATGCCGAAGTACAGATCACCTGGATCCAAAAGGGGGAGGGTACCTTGCTGGCCGGGAATAGCATGCACGCTTTTAAAGACGGTGAAATTTATCTCATCGGTGCCAACCTGCCACATTTGTTTAAAAGCGATCCCGCCTATTTTCAGCCGGATAGCGGGTTGGAGGTGCAGACGGTAACGATATTTTTCAATCCCTCGGGCAAATTGGCGGCACTTTTTAGCCTGCCCGAAATGAAATCTGCCGGTACTTTCGTGGAGCAATCACAGAATGGTTTTAAAGTACCGGACGGGAGTTATACCGACATAGCCGAGCGCATCGCAAACATACAGCAGGCAAGCGGGGCTGTGCAATTATCACTTTTTATTGAAATACTTAATAGTTTAAGCATCAACACAGCGATGGAACCCCTGGCATCGGGCAACTATACCCATTCCATGACCGACCCCGAAGGGATGCGTATTGCCGCGGTGTACAATTACATTATGCAGAATTACAACAATGTGTTATCGCTTAACGAAGTTGCTATGCAGGCCCATTTAACCCCCACAGCTTTTTGTCGCTATTTTAAAAAACATACCCGCCATACATTTGTCCATTTCGTAAATAAAATACGGGTGAACGAAGCCTGCAAAATGCTGGTAAACGGATCGCCGGACAGCATCGCAGCAATAGCCTATAGCTGTGGCTTTAATAGTATAACCAATTTTAATCACGTTTTTAAACAGCTCACCGGCGTATCCCCCCGTGATTACGTAAACAGTTATTCAAAAACTGTTGAGTAGCCTATAACCAAAGCAATCAATAGTTAGGTGTCAAAAAATTTGTGCAGAACATAAATGGATATCACGCAACCAGGGTCGCCTCTTTCCCGGCTCGTGTTTCTTAGCTCTTTACGCTAAACTTAGGGTAGCCTGTAATAATAAATAGGGGTATAAACACCCTCGCTGCAGGTATAGTAGCCTTTACCATCTGGTGTAAAGCCAATACCTTCGCCCTGTTTTTCTTCTTCGTAAGGCAAAAGTTTCCATGGTTTTTGTACGGTTTTCCAGATAGGCTCATCGTGGTCCCGTTTCCAGTAATAAACTTTATTGTAGCTTTTGATTAAAACCTGCTGTCCGTCTTTTGATATGTCGCCGGCGGTAATCCACTTAAATGGTTTAATTCCCGGGAAAAACACTTTACAGCGTTTGGTAAGCGTAACCGTATCATCCGGCCTGAAAATTAGCGGCGTGGTATAAACTCCCACCGTATCATGCCTTTTTGAAACGATATAGATCAGCTTTTCAATCGGATCAACCATTAATGTTTCAGCATCTTTTGGGCCATCCGGATACTTTAGGTGAATGGGAACAGCCGTTGTATGATAGGTACTTTCGTTTACCCATTCCTTTTGTTCTTCCATACGGTAAACCGTGAGGTATTTACGAACGGCGTAATTATCCCCGATATCACCCAAATAAACGTAGCTTTTCCCCTGTACCGGGCCCGGGCCTACGGCAATATCTTCGCAATCATGCACACCATACCTTTTTTCCTTTGGGTCACCGTTAAAATAAACGGTCGATCTTAATTCACCTGAAGGGTATATCGCAAAAAAGCGGCTGGTATCACCGCTGTCGTTATGTACATAGTAAAGGTCCTCGTTTATACCCGACGTAGCGATGCCCGAAATTTCATTCATATCCCGGGTTGGGAGCCTGCCAACGATATTGCTATGCCGGTCCTCATGCTTGTGCCTTGCATAAGCAACCAAAAACATGATAAAAATAATGGGAACAATCAGCCTTATCTTTTTTGCCTGGCTCATGCTTTATACGGGGACACTAAATTCGTAAAGTTAATTAACGCAAAAATAGGGTTTTAGTGCGGCATTGAGATTAGAGATTGGTTAATTATGGATTGGGCACAAAAAAACCGGGTGCCTAAAGGACATCCGGTTTTGTAAATATTTTAAAGTGTGTTTTATTGAAAAGCATTCAACCTAATCAACCATTCTCTCAATCAACTTAGTCAACTAAGTACATCAACTTAAACAACCGTTTCCTCAGCATAGGCTGCGTCAGCCTTAACCAATTCGATATCAGGCATTGATTCATCAGTCAGGGATACTTTTCCACGCTCTTTTCGTACGATCCGGTTAAAAAGCGAGATCTCCTGTTCGAACAGGAACCTGAAAAATAGTTTGGTCCACGAGGTATGGTAAAGGAGCGTATCATAATACTCCGGCGCAGTTTTCTTTATCTCCGGAAGCCTGTTCCAGGGGATGGACGGAAAATCATGGTGCTCATTATGAAAACCTACGTTAAACGCGGTAAGGTTCAAAGGGCCGTAATAGCTGTTCGTTTCCTGCTGGCTGTCGAAGGTCAGGTAGTGTTCCTGTACCCAGCGCGCGCCAACAGGGTGCAAGCCGATGGAGAACCAAAAACTGATAAACAAAAATGCAACGCCGTGCCAGCCCATAAAATACCATATAGCTGCTGTAAACGCAACTTGCACCAGGATGTTTACCACCACCCATCCGTCAAAAAAGTTAATTTCTTTCAACCTCGATACGCGCGTTCCCTGGAATAAAGGGAAAAACAACAACCATAAAGTTTTACCTAAAAACGAGTTGTTGATCAGTTTTGCTTCCCATTTGTTGGGCAGGTCGGCATCCAGCTCATGGATTCCCTGGAATGAGTGGTGTTTCAAATGATATTTTTCAAATGAAATAGCGCCTGGCATTATATGCGGTAAATTAGCAAATATGGCGGCCCAACGGTTAGCAAGGCGGTTTTTAAACAGCAACTGGTGGGTACACTCATGGATCATCACAAATAATGCATGGTTCACAAAAGCGCCAAATAAATACGCGGCAGCAAAAACGATCCACCACGATTGGTCGCGGACCAGCCAGGCAACGCCTATCATTGATCCAACCAGGGCTAATATTACTACCATGGTGAATGGGTTTTTACCGATAAGGTTTCTTAACTCCGGAAACTCTCTTAAAATTTGCTTGGTACGAATACGGTGCGGCTCAGGCGCGGCTGAGTGTACAAAATCACTTCTCTTTATCATTCGGTTAACTAGGGGGCATCAGGTGGTAAATATAGGAATATGTATTTGAAATATTATTTTATCGTGAATTTTATTTTAATTTTTTAATTAAATATATTAACTGTTGCAATAAAGCGCAACCTTGCGGTTTTTATTACTTAGGTGTTTAACGGAACTTGCACTAGTAAGAACGACGCCTAATATCGAATAATCAATGTCGAATTTCGAATATTGAAGTAACTTCTTTATTCAAAATTCGACATTCGGTGTTCAATATTTCTTTTGTTCCGGCTCTTGGCTCTTCCTCCTTACTGCATTTTAAACACCAACACCTTAAAAGTGTTTGGTATTACTTTGCGTGTGCCGGGTTCAAAATCGGCAACGCTTAAATATATTTTGTGGTTACGGGTGTCTAATGCCATTGTTTTTGCCCTTACCGGTGTCTTTAAAGTTTGAATAACGCTATAATCATCAGCTGAATTTTGTTTGATGATGGTGGTGGTGCCATCGCCGCATGAGCAAAAGATCAGTTTGGTTCCCGGGTCATAGCAAACCGCATCAACACCGCCGCCGATAGGTAAGGTGGTAATCACCTTGCCGGTAGTAGCATCAAGTACGCTCATGCCTTTGTTTTGACGACAAGCAGTAAAGATGCGGTTATCGGCATCATCCAAAGCAATACCTGTAGGGCCACCTGCAGGAGCCAGGGAATAATTGTTGATCACTTTTAAAGTCTTGCTGTCAATTACATTTACGCTGTTTTTATCTTCAAGGTTATTATAAATCTTTCCTTTTCCATCAGAAACAGCAAATTCAGGTGCGCCACCAAGCGCCACAGTACCTACCTGTTTCAGTGTGTTTGGGTCAACTACTGAGGCATTGTTGCTATCGCCATTAAAGCTAAAAACCTGGTCGGAATAGGGGTCATAGATTATTCCGTCAGGGCCAGTTGCGGTAACCGGGATAGTTGCAATAACTTTAAGCGTTGTTAAATCAAACGCGACAACAGCATTCGCCCTGCCGTCGCTGATAAAGCCCCTGTTGCTTTTGTTAACAATAGCAATGCCGTGCATGCCTTTTAAATCACCAATCACGCCAATTTGCTTATCGGTGGTAAGGTCAACAATATTTAACATTGTGCCGTGCGACACATACAAACGGTTAACCGACATGTCAATAGCAACATAATCGTAACCCGAATCGCCGGTTAGCGGTATTGTTTTATCCAAAACGTAAGTCTGCGCATGAAGGGATAAGGACATCATGCCCGCAGCCAAAATGGCTAAAAAGATCTTTTTCATAAAGTGTTGTTTTTATTGGTAAAGATGAATGGTGATTCTGGATTAAGTCTGAATAATGGACACGAATTTAAATTTACACGAATTTTACGAATTGTTTCGAATGAACACTAATGCCGGCTGGTTAATACAACCGGTATTTCGTAAATGCCGGTGCGCTTTAACGATTGCATTAAGCCTTCAATCCGCCAAACCGGATTCGCGAACATTCGGCCTTATTCGTGAAATTCGTGCAAATTTAATTCGTGCTAATTCTATTCGTGATTATTCGTGTTCATGTTTTCAGGAAAGTGTCCTTCTTTATAAAAGATCCGCATCAAACTTGGTAAAACAATCAATAACATGGGGAGCGCTACCACAAAGCCGCCAATTACGGCAATCGCCAAAGGCTGGTGCAGTTGCGCCCCGGCGCCTATACCCAATGCCAGCGGCATCAAAGCGATAATTGCACCCAAAGCGGTCATCAATTTGGGCCTTAAGCGGGTGGAGATGGAGTAGGTAACCGCTTCATCAATGCTGTTCTCCACTTTCTTATCCAGGTTTTCCAGCGCTCTTTGTTTAAACTGCAAAAAGGTAAAAATGGCGTTCTCGCCAATAATGCCTACGATCATGATGAGCCCGGTATAACTGCCCACGTTGAGCGGGGTATGGGTGATGAATAAAGCAAGGAAACTTCCTGAGATCCCCAAAACTGCTACTACTAATATTAAAAAAGCTATCCTGAATTGTTTGAACAGGAAAAGAATCACACAAAAAACCAGCAGGCTCGATGTAATCAGGATGATCAGCAATTCTTTAAAGGACTGCTGCTGCTGGGCATAATCTCCCCCGTACTCAATATGATACCCCTGCGGCAGGCCAATTTTTTGTTTGATGCTTTTTTGGATAGCCGGAATCACCGAACCAAGATCGCTGCCCTCAAGGCGGGCGCTCACTACACCCATCGATTGCAGGTTCTCCCGGTTGATTTCCGCATCCCCGGGCTTTAATTGTACGGATGCCAGTTCGCTGATGGGTACCAGTTTGCCGTTGGGGACAAAAATGCTTTGGCTCTCAATGCCCGCCAAATTTAAGGCGCGGTTGCCCGGATAAACCATCCTGATCGGGTTCAACTGTTCATTTTCCAGAATATTGCCGATCACGTTTCCTTCCAACGAGGTTTGCACTTGGAATTGCAGGCTGGCAGGCGTAATGTTATATTGTGCAAGCTTACTGTATATGGGGTCGATGCTCACAGATGGCCCGGCTATAATTATGCCGTTATTTACATCTGCCGTTCCTTTTACATCTGAAACAATATCCGCCACCTGTTTTGAAAGGCTTTGCAGTTTTTGCTGGTTATCGCCAAATATTTTTATTTCGATAGGTTGTATCGAAGTCATCAGGTCGCCCAGCATATCCGTTATTACCTGGCCGAAATCTATTCTTAGTGCGGGTTGGTTGGCGGCTATTTTCTTTCTTAACTCACTGATCACCTCTTCGGTGGTCTTGTCACGCTTTTTCTTTAACTGTATCAGGTAATCTCCCTTATTCGGCTCTGTAATAAAAAAACCCATCTCCGTCCCGGTCCTGCGCGAATAGGCCTCTACTTCTGGCTGGCTGCTGATGATTTTCTCAATCTGGTGCAGCATTCTGTCTGTTTCATCAAGGGATGTTCCTGGTGGCGACCAGTAATCAAGCACGATACTGCCTTCATCCATTTCGGGCAGGAAGCCTGTTTCCAGCAATTTTGGTACAATAACTATGGTGGCAATAGCGCCTGCAATAATAATTAAACTTACATAGGGCCTTAAGATAAACCACTTTACCCACCTTTGTTTTTTTACTTCGTGCGCAACTTCTTTCACTTCTCCCGCATAGTCTTTCTTGTGCCTGCTCAGTAGAATATAAACTACGGGTAGCCCAATCCAGGTAACAAAAAACGAGCAAACCAGGGTAATGATCATGGTATTGGTAAGCACTTTAAAATAAGCGCCGGCAACCCCTGTCATCAATAAAAATGGAATGAAAATAACAATGGTGCTGATGGACGAACCGATCATCGCCGGGAAAAGGTAATCGATGGCTGTTTTTACCAGCTTTAAGGGATGCTCTTTCGGGTGCTCCTCATGCGTACGGTGAATCTGTTCAACTACCACAATGGCATCGTCAATGATCAAACCCAACGCCGCCGCAATAGCGCCCAGCGTCATGATATTAAACGTATAGCCTATGCCATAAATCACCATTAAACTCAGGCAAAGCGTTATGGGTATCGTGATCAGGATCACCGCGCTGGCCTTGATGGACCGCAGGAAAATAATGGCGACAATAATCGCCAGTAACAGCCCTATCCATAAACTATCGCTCACACTTTTGATGGAATCCTTTACAAAATCTGCCTGTTCATAATAAGGTTTAATGCTTACATCATGCGGCAATATTTTTTGCAGCTGTGCCACCTTATCATCCATATCGCTGGAAAGCGAAACCAGGTTGGCATCGGGCTGTTTAATAACCGCGATTAAAACCCCGTCGTGCCCGTTGGCATTGATGCGGGTATATTCAATACTCTCCTGTATGGCTATATCGGCAAAATCTTTTAGGCGTACCACCCTTTTTCGGTTATTGCTGATCACCAGGTTCTCTAACTGATCTTTAGCATTAATGGTCGCGTCCGTAACGGTAAGGTAAAGCATTTTATAGTCAGCCAGGTACCCTTCTGACTTTACAAAATTGGTAGTGCTCAGCGTGGTATTAATGATGTCGG